>JBFGPT010000039.1:0-8671 GCA_041564575.1 Gammaproteobacteria bacterium
CATTAAAGCCATTATCATTGTCTTCGCTGTAAAAGTCGTGTGTCGTCAGCGATGCCGCCACCTGCAGCGGGTGGCGGGTCAGATGAACAATCCGGACCTGTTTGCCGAATTGCCTGATATAGAGGGGGATGTGGGAATAACAGGGCCAGCCGGTTTCTACATATGATTTTGCATCAAGCGTTGTACGTACTGAGTCCAGGTGTCTGTCAATTACATCATTTGTGTCGTTGGTATATTTTTCAGCAGCACACCTGAAAAACCGGTTTGGATAATATTCGTATCCTATAGGCTCATGCTCAACCCGGGCAGAGTCAGCACATGCCTTCTTCAGCATATGAGCGATCGATTGTGTTCCGCATCGCCCGGTGGAAAGGAAGAGCATTAAATGATTATTTGTTTCCATTCAGGTTATGCTTCGCGTCCAAACAGGAAATTGCAGTGCTTTGCCCCCCCGGCGGTTGCCCCCCGGGAAATATTGTGAAACCCCGCCTCTTCCAGAATCGAAAATATCTGCTTGTTTCTGTCGCCGCCCTCCGTGTCTCCCTCGATCAATACGGTTTTCAGCCGAACATCCCGAAGCGTCTCGGCAGCACCTGAAAGAATTTCAAGTTCGGGGCCATCAACATCAATCTTGATGTGGCTGGGGAAAGCCGGGCGAAACTCTTTTACAAAATCATCTATAGACATGCTTAATACATACTGGCTCTGGTTATTGCCGCCCGTTTTAGCCTTATCACCATCCCTGATAAAAGTATGAGAGTCACTCCCTGCGCTTATATTACTCAAAACAAGCCTTGAAATGGATTTGGTGTCGGAAAAGGCGATACAAAAACCCTGTATCACGTCGGTCTTTCTGTTCAGGTAGATATTCTTTTGCAGGCTTGAAAAACTTTCCGTCATTGGCTCGAACGCCAACACCTGGACGCCCTCCCTGGACGCGGCGAACAGGGCATAAATGCCAACATTTGCGCCAATATCCCAGAAAACGTCACCCGGCTGGAACGAGCGTATCCATTCCAGGGTTTCCGGTTCGTGCGTATGAAAGTTTTTGGCCCAGTAAAGGGCTTGCTTGCTATTACATATCACCTTGATTTCGCTGTCGCTGTTCGATGGTGGAATCCTGATTGCAGGCGCCAGGCTGGACGCTATGGAAGCCAGAACACGATCGCGCTTACGGCGGCCAAAACAAAGCAGTGCGGCCCTTAACAGCCACAGTACGGTGCGATCAAATAACTTCATAACAGGGGGTCTTTTACAGGCAAGGGCGAATTGAATATATGGCAACTGTTTCGAATCAATTGTAAATGTCTGCGGTCACTCACAGGAAGCCTGCTTGAAATATAATCGCGAAATGCATTTATTTTGGCTCTGGTGGGCACGTTTTCACGTCTTGCCCAGCGCCAGGCGCGCCCCGTTGCCCTTCTGGCTCCATACCTGAGCAACTGGCTGTCAAGATCTGTGTTTTCTGAAAATAAATAATACATGGCGGCATTAAGATCGTGCAGAATTTGTGCAACATTGCCCGACATCCTGTTACCAACTTCAAGCGGGGCAAAAAATATCGCCGCAGGCTCAACCACGAAAGAGGCCTGTCTGGCCAACATCAAGGCAATAGTATAGTCCTGTATAAATACACGCTCATCACAGCCCTGCATTCCTTCAAGCAGCGTTCTGTTAAACAGCAAATGTGTTGGGGTAAAAAAAGCGTTTTTAAGTAATTTTTTTAGCGGGCGCTTCAACACGGCGGCGTCCTGATCATCAGGCTTGATATATTCCAGCGCCTCGCTATTGCCGTGGCGATAGTGGCCCTTGCTGCCCACCGCAACCGGGCACCCGCTTTCCTCGACAGATGCCAGCAAGCGCTGCGTCATTTCGGGCGACAATATGTCATCACCATCCACCAGCTTGATATAATTGCCGCTCGCACGCATCAACCCTTTGTTTGTGGCCTTACTGGGCCCGATGTTTTCTCCCGACACAATCGTGCAATCATCTCTACCTTCGGTCATGCGTTCGAGAATCTTAAGGCTGTTATCTGTTGAGCCGTCATTGATAAAGATAAACTCTTTGTTGAATTTTCCCCTTTGCGCAAACAACGACTTTATTACTGGCGGAAGATATTCTGCCTTGTTGTATACGGTTATTACGTAGCTCACATCGTGCATTTACACTCCCTGCAATCCGGGCCATGATTAACGTCCGGCGGCGTTGCTTTACATTTCATAAGGGCATTAAAGTATACTAATAAAATCAATCACAAAGAAAATCCTCATGTCAGGTTAATGCGCGCATGTCTGGCGGCAGATGTCGTTCCGATATGCTTCTGATCTACCAGCGTTTATTGGCGTTCTGTATATCAAAATCAGCCTATGCTCTCGATAAAAACCATAAAGTTTGCAATGTTTCTGATAACAGGGCTGACGCTTGTTCTTTTTGCCAGCAAAACCATGTCGAGTGTTCCTTTTCTGATGTTATCGGTTTCCGGCATAACGTTATTTTTCGTCGACAGAAATATCCTTGCAGCACATGGAGCGCGATTCCTGATGCTCCTTTTTTTATGTCTCTGGTTTCCAATATTGTTTTCCTCCATCGACGCAGTCGATTCGCAACGGGCCGCAATCAAGGCCCTGACCTATGTGCTGTATCTGCCGGCCGGCGTCATGATCCTGTACGCGCTGTCCGGGCAACGCCTGGTCAGCGCCATGCACACTATGATCTTCGTGGTTTTGAGTATCTGGATCATCGATGGCAGCATACAATTCATCGTGGGGCATAACCTGTTCGGCTATCCCTACACGCCGCCGCAATTGATGGGCATGTTCTATCCCAAGGTCAGGATGCCCTACCTGCTGGCGGTGCTGGCGCCGATCTATTTTGAATACATGCGCCTGCGCTTCAAAAAATGGCCATGGTTGCTGCTGCTACTGATTCCCTTTGGCATGATGATGTTGCTCGGCGGCAAACGCACGGCGTGGATGATGCTGGCCTTCTCCGGCACGGCTTACCTGGCATACCTGTATCTGCTGAATCGCGCGTTCAATCTGAAAAAGGCCGCCCTGCTGTTTTTGCTGCTGGCCCTGCCGCTGGGCCTGCTGACCTGGTTGCACGCCCCGCTGCAACAGCGCATCCATGCCACGCTCGGGATTTTTTCCAGCGACGCGGTGGCGGTCGACACCGCAACGGCGCACCGCCTGGATCTGTGGCGGGTGGCGCTTGCTATCGCGCGCGATCACTGGCTCAACGGGGTTGGTCCCCGGGGCTATCGACAGGTGTTCAATGAATATGCCGGGGACGACAATTTCTGGATCCGCAAGGGCTTTGCCGATGGCACTACGCACCCGCATTTACAGATCCTCGAGATCGCCAGCGAAACCGGGCTTGTTGGCCTGGCCGGATTTGCCCTGTTTTACCTGCTGCTCCTGCAACGCCTGTGGCTCGCGATCCGCGCAGGACAGTTGCAGCAGATGCCCTGGTTGCTGTGCCCCTTGACGGCATTTTTCCCGCTGAACGCCCATCTGGCCTTCTACGGCACCTACTGGATCTCGGTCGGCTGGTGGGTGCTGGCGGTATCGCTGGCCGCAATCTCTGCCTCAGAAGATGGCAAAGATACTGGTCATTAAACTGGGCGCCCTGGGCGATGTCGTCATGGCGACGGCCTTGCTCCGGCAGATCCAGGCACATCACCACGGGGACGAACTGGTCCTGCTCACCAGCCCACCGTTTGCCGGCATCTTTGAGTCCTGGCCGAACCTTGAGGTCAAGGCGTTGCCGCGCAAGGGCCTGCTGTCCGCACTCAGGACCATGGCCTGGATCCGCGCGCAGGGCTTCGATCGGCTGTATGACTTGCAATCGAATGACCGTACACGCCTCTACACGGCCCTGTCCGGCATCGCGGAACGGGTAGGCAATCACCCGGGCTATCCCTATACCCTGTCACCGCCACAGCCTTATGCCGGGGAATGCCATATCTTTGCGCGCATGAACCAGGTGCTGGCCGCCGCCGGCCTGGCGCCGGCCGAACCCGAAGTCTGGTTGCCGCTGGACGATCTTGCCCGGCAAGAGGTCAAGGATTGGCTGCTGCGTCAGCGACTGACCGATCAGTCATTCGTGATCATGCATGCCGGGGCCAGCGTCCGGCACCCGGCGAAATGCTGGCCCTATTATGGCGACCTGGCCGACGCGCTGGATCAAAGGCAGATCACCACCGTCTGGATCGGCGGCCAGGGGGACATGGACAGCAACCGGGCGCTCAGCCGGCGCTGCGGTATCGATGCCAGCGCCTGTTTCAGCATCAATCAGCTGGCGGAGCTGGCGCGCCATGCGCACTTCGCCGTCACCAACGACTCCGGGCCCATGCATGCCCTGTCCGGCAGCGGTATCCCGGTGTACGCGTTTTTCGGCCCGACCAACTGGAAAAGAAATCATGCCCTGGGTCAGGCAGAGCGGGTCATCACGCTGCAAGGTGACGAGGTAACGGGCAAGACGCAGTGCGGGGCGGAGGCGCAATTAAAAAACATCTCCTGCGATGCCGTACTGGAACGTCTCGACCGGGACGGATTACTTGGCTGAACCTTTTGCGGCCAGGCTGTGGTAATGCTTGATCAAGCGCGGCACGACCTGTTCTTTGGAGTATTGCGCCCTGAATTTCTGCCAGCCACGGCGCGCCAGGGCAGCCCCGTCGGCCGTAGCTGCATTCAGCATTGCCGATGTCAACTGCGGGACATCGCCGGCATCCACCAGGCAGGCCGTTGAATCATCGAGTATCTCGCTCGGGCCCTGGGTGCGGGTCGAAATGATGATCCGGCCGCGGGCCATCGCCTCCAGCACGACAATACCAAACGGCTCATCCAGCGAGGGCAGGACAAAGACGTCGATCGCGGACAAAAATGTGGCGGCATCATCGACCCAGCCGCTGAGCGTTACCCGGTCCACACAGTCCAGGTCCCGGATCATCTGTTCCAGGCGCGCGCGTTCTGGGCCATCACCGCCTATCACCAGGTGCGCATCCAGGCCCTGGTCCAGCGCCGCATGGAAGGCGCGGATCAACAGGTCAAACCCTTTCTTTTTTACCATACGGCCGAGGGTTCCGAATCTTACGGACGGACGTCCCCCGCTTGCGGCCAGACCGTCTTCAGTGACCGGCGGCAGGGACGAAAAGTTTGGCAGGACCTCGATCCTGTCCGGGGCAATGCCCTGTTCCAGCAAATAGCGCCGCTGGTCCCGGGTGGTTGGTAAAAACAGGTCGACATCGCGGTAGTATTTCAGGTCCACGTAATTGTGGGTCTTGACCGCCAGCGGGATGCGCAGGCGGCGGGCGACATTGCCGCCGATACAGGCCGCGCGGGCGAGATGCGCGTGCATGAGTTGCGGGCCGAAGCGGGCTACGGCGCGGGCCACCTGATAGCGCGCGAGCGGATCCCACCAGCCCAGCACGCTGACCGTGTGCAGGCGGATACGCGGATCCCGCGCCAGTAATTCGCGCCCTTGAAAACGGTGATGACAGATGGCCTGCACTTCATGGCCGAGATCAGCGAGCGCCAGGCTCAAATCGACAAAATATCGTTCCGCGCCCCCGAAGCCCTTGGCCAGCATCAACTGGGATACCTTCATGCCTGTCATGCCGGGATGGCCGCCAGGGCCTGTTCAACGCTGATGTTGGCAATCTCGCGGTCCATGCCGCACAGCCAGGCAGCCCGCGCTTGCCACGGGTGGTAGCGATCCGGATCCCCGACCCCGAAAAAACTCAGGCTCGGTGTCCTGACGGCGCTGGCCAGATGTCCAAGCCCGGAGTCGTTGCCCACGAACAGCTCGCAGCGGGCTATCACGGCCGCGGCCTGCAGGATGCCAGTCTGCCCGGTGAGGTCCAGCAAATGCGACTCGAGGCGTTCGCCGACGGCGTCCGAATATTTTTGATCGCCGGGCCCGCCGAGCAAGACCACGGCCGGGTAGTCCGCTTGTAAACGGTTGGCCAGCTCGGCAAAGCACGCGGCCGGCCAGACCTTTTCCGGGCCGCCACAGCCGGCGCCTATGGCGAGACATTTCATCCCGGCCAGTGGCGCCATAGTCGCTTCGGCAAACTCCGTTTCCACATCTGATAACCAGATCGTGGTTTGCGGCTGAGGTACCGGTCCGGTGATTTCTCCGATGGTGGACAGGTGCTCGACGACGGCATGCTGTCCCGGCGGGCGCTCACGGCCGCCCTTTTGACAGCGTCTGGCCGTCCGGAGTAACAGCGAAAATCCGTCCGTCCTCAGATCAACCACCAGGTCGTAATAATGCCGACGGCACTGGCGCAGCAGATCAGGATAGCCGCGCAGCCTTTTCTTTTTGTCTTTCAGGATGATTTCGCCCCGGTACGGGCAATGTTCAAACACCGGCGCCGAACGTTCGCCGGCGACGATATCGATGAGCGCGTCTGGATAAATCCTGTGCAATTGCTCAAGGGCCGGGGTCGTCATCACGGCATCGCCAATATTGCTCAGCGAGATAAAGAGGATGCGCTGCATGACTTCAGTCGCCCCGCAGTTGTGTATCGATCGCGGCGGCCACGGCAGCAAGCGGGATGCGATGCATCTCCATGCCGCCGTAATCACGCGCCAGCAGGGTGACGCGCCGGCCGCCCTCCTGCACGAACTTTTCCGCGTTGCTGTGACCGAACAGCGAGACCAGAGGCTGCCCGGCGGTTGCAAAGATATGGCCCGTGCCCGAATCGTTGGCGACGCCGCAATGGATGCGCTCGGCCAGGGCCAGAGACAGCAGGATCTTGTTCAACGCCGGGTCATCATTGTCCTGTTCCGGAAACCGGCAATCCGGCACAGCCGCGGCGATGTCCTGCCGCCAGCCCGCCTCTTTAGGCCCGAGGAAAAACACCGGGACCCTGCCTGCCTCACGCTGCAGTCGCGCCAGCTCGATATAACGTTGCAGGGGCCAGCATTTACGCGCCACCCCCGAACCCGGAGCAAGGCCAATATAGCAAGCGCCGTCCGGTAACAGCCGGGCGGCGGCAGACCGGCAGTCCTGCGGTAATTGCGGGGTATATTTCGCCTCCGCACGGCGGCCACTGGCCAGTTCAATCAGTTGTAACAGTCGCCGCTGCACCGAGCCGATCTTGTGCGGCGAAACGGGCTTGCGATCCGAAAACAGGAAGCCGGCCGTCGGCGATACGAAAACCCGGTGCGGGATCCGTTTCAGTATCAAGGTGGTCCTGATCTTGTTCTGCGTGTCGATGATGGTGTCGTAACGCCGCCCGCCGAGCGGCGCCCGCCAGAATTCTTTCAGGCTCTGGCCCAGCGTAACATCCTCGCGCACCTCGTCTATGAAGGGTTGCACCAGGGGGTGTAACTGCCGCGCATAAAACGAAAAGCCCGTGCCCGCCAGCCAGCTAATGTGATGATCGGGAAAACATTCGCGCATGGCCGGCAGCGCCGGCAGCTTCAACAGGGCATCGCCAAGCAGTTCGTCGTGCGTAAACACCAACAGCCCGGGTTTGTCAGGGCGCCCGTTCATTCAACTGTAATCAGAATATGACTTTTCCTCGACCAGCCCCGAGCCCAGTTTGTGGTTGATCTGTTTTTTGATCTCGGCCCGCTCGTCGTTGGTGAAATATACCGACCTGGCCAGCCGTACAAACTCGTCGTCAAACTGCTTGTGCCGTTCCTTGTCACGGATTGCGTCTTCGATATCCCAGAGCGCCTCGTTAATACGCTTCAACTGCCCGATCTCATCATTGACTTCGTTGTCGAGTTGTTCGAGCTGCGCCTGCCAGGCGGCTGTCATCTCGGCGAGCTCCTTGTCGATATTCTGCAGTTTCTCCCCGTCGCTGATGCGCTCTGATTTGATCTGGAGAATGGTGAGCTTGTCGAGGAACTCGCCGAAAGATACGTTAATTAGAATACTCATTTTTTAATGCCCGTTCAGTTCTAAATCCGTCGCATTATGGCGCGCTGCGGCCAGCCGGCACACGCGGCATTGTATACTGAAACCGCTGTTTATTTGCCGATACAGAACCTGGAAAAGATCTCGCCCAGCAAATCATCGGGCAGAAACTCGCCCTTAAGTTCCGACAGGGCCGTTTGCGCCGTGCGCAGATCCTCGGCCAGCAACTCGCCGGCGCCGCCAGTCTGCAACTGGCGCAGACTGTCAGCAACAGAATCCCGCGCCCTGTGCATGGCGCCGATATGACGATCGCGGGCCAGCAGAAGGTTTTCCGTGCCGTCGGCGACGCCCAGCAGCGCGCCAATCTGATCGATCAGAAGATCGATGCCAGAGCCGGTCTTCGCGGACAGGTACACCGCGGGCGGATTGCCGGGTTCGATCCCCGCCGGTCGGCCGGCCAGATCAATCTTGTTGTAAACGGTGACCTGCTCGACGCCATCGTGCAATTCAAACAGAGGCTCGCTGTTATCCGCCAGTGAACCATGCTCACAGACATGCAGGATGATATCGGCACCAGACAGGGCCTGGCGGGTGCGGGCCACGCCCTCGGATTCAACCGGGTCATCGGTGTGGCGGATGCCGGCGGTATCCACGAGTTGCGCCACGACGCCACCCAGCACTACCTCGCGCTCAACCAGGTCCCGGGTAGTGCCGGAGACTTCGCTGACGATTGCGGTGGCAAAACCGGTCAACTGGTTCAGGAGGCTTGATTTGCCGACGTTCGGCCGGCCGGCGA
>JBFGPT010000040.1:0-8668 GCA_041564575.1 Gammaproteobacteria bacterium
GCGCGCCATGAAACTCAGCGATTTCGATTATCACCTGCCGTCGGACCTCATCGCCCAGTACCCGACGGCAAACCGCGGGGATTCGCGCCTGCTGTATCTGGATTGTCCCGGCCCGGCCATCACCGATCACCGCTTCGCGGACATCGGTGCCCTTTTGAATCCAGGCGATCTGCTGGTGTTGAACGATACACGGGTCATCCCGGCGCGATTGCACGGTCACAAGGAAACCGGGGGCCAGGTCGAGATCCTGCTGGAACGCCTGCTGTCTAGGACGTCGTTCCTGGCCCAGATTCGGGCCAGCAAGCCACCCCGGACCGGCATGCAAATCCTGATCGACGCCACGCCGGCACTGCGGGTCGTTTCAAAGAATGACGATCTTTATACCCTGGAACTGCTGGCGGCGACGACCGTGTTCGAGTTTCTGGATCAATTCGGTCACGTACCCCTGCCGCCCTATATAGCGCGTGCGGATGAAGGTCTGGACCATGAACGTTACCAGACGGTGTATGCCCGCCAGCCGGGCGCCGTGGCGGCGCCGACGGCGGGACTGCATTTTACCGAAACCCTGCTGGCGGACCTGAAGGCACACGAGATTAAACATACGTATGTCACCCTGCACGTCGGCGCCGGCACCTTTCAACCGGTGCGGGTGGAGAACATTGAACAGCACAAGATGCATCGCGAATACCACGAGGTGCCGCAGTCGGCGGTCTCCGAAATTACAGCAACGAAACGGGCCGGGGGCCGCATCATTGCCGTAGGCACCACCTCCTTGCGCAGCCTGGAGTCAGCGGCAAGGTCGGGACAACTCGAAGCCACGGCGGGAGAGACCGATCTGTTTATCTATCCCGGCTTCGAGTTCCGCGTAGTGGATGGCCTGGTCACCAATTTTCACCTGCCAAGGTCCAGTCTGCTGATGCTGGTATCGGCCTTCGCCGGGACCGAATTCATCCGCGCGGCGTATACGCACGCGGTCAGGGAAAGGTACCGGTTCTTCAGTTATGGCGATGCGATGTTGATCCTGAGGTCGTAACGCCCGTTGTTCAGCCGGCCGGCAGCACAATCACCTCGCCGGCCTTGAGGCCGCTCAGCACATCAACCTGTCCGTCTATACCGGCTTGCCCGCTGCGGATGAAACGCCTGACGGGCACGCCATCTTCAAGCACCTCGACAAACTCCAGTTGTCCGACCCGGCTGACGGCGTTGCCGGGAATATACAACCGCTGCGTTTCCCCCGTAGGGATCAGCAAGCGGCCGAACATGCCGGGCACCAGTGCGCTGTCGGCGGACAACAGCGCCTTGACCGTGATCGAACGTGATCCGGGATCGGCACTCGGCACGATCTCATCGATGACCACCGGCACTTCGCGATCAAGGGCATCGATGCGCGCCCGCAGGCGATCGCCGATGCGGATGCCGGCGGCGAGTGATTCGCGCACCTGGGCATCCAGCCTGAGCAGGGCCGGGTTGTAGATTTTGAGCAATGGTCTGCCAGGCGAGGCCGTGTCGCCGGGATCGGCATAACGCTCGATGACCTTGCCGTCGATGGGGCTCTTGATCGTGGTGTAGGACAGCGCGGTCTTTGCCTCCTCGTGTTGTTGCTGGCTGCGCTGGTAATCGGCGGTTTTTGCCTTCAGGCTGGCCTCGGCCTGGTCGAATTGCGCGCGCGAGGCGAGTTGCTTTTCATATATGGATTTGATGCGCTGAAAATCCGCACGAGACTCCTCCAGCAGGGCCCGGGCGGCAAGCACGGACTGCGACGCCTGCTCGACACGGGCGCGCAGTTCGCGGTCATCCAGTTCTGCCAGTACGGCGTCCTGTTTTACCGTGTCACCGGCGCGCACGGTGAGTTGCCGGATGCTGGCGAGAATCCGCGAGGAGACCACGGTTTCATCGCGCGCGTTGATGGTGCCGGTGGCGGTCTCGAAGGTCGCCTCGCTGGTTTGCCGGACTTCGAACTCCGCGCCGTGTACCGGTTCGGCGCCCGGACGTATCTGTCCCGGCGCTATCTTGTCGTTGAACATCCCGGATAACCAGGCCATGAAACCGAGTAACAGCGTTGCGGCGGCAATGCCGGGGAGAATTTTGCTTGCTTTCATGTGCGAGTACCATTGGGTTGCTGCGCCAGTCGATGGCCGTATACAAGATAGTAGGTTACGGGTACGACCAGCAGGGTGAACAGGGTAGAGGCAAAAATCCCGAAGATGATGGCCCAGGCCAGGCCGCTGAAGATCGGGTCCAGGGTGATTATGAAATTGCCCAGCATGGTGGTCCCGGCGGTCAGCAGCACCGGCCTGAGGCGTACCGCACCGGCCTGTTTCAGCGCCACCGGCAACGCTTGGCCCTGCACCAGTGCCTGGTTGATGAATTCGACCAGGATCAGGGAATTGCGGATCACGATCCCGGCCAGGGCGATCATGCCGATCATAGCCGTGGCCGTGAACAACACGGGATCGGCGGTCGCGCCGGCAGGCTGGTCGGCAAACAGGTTCAGTGCCAGGAAACCGGGCATGATACCGATCACCGTCAGCGGGATGGCGGACATGATGATCAGGGTCAGGCTGGCGCTACCGGTCTGGATAAACAGGACGAAAAAGATCCCGACCATGGCCGCGGCAAAGGCCAGTCCCATGTCACGAAAGACCCTCAGGGTGATCTGCCATTCGCCTTCGCCATCCCAGACGGCGTTGATATTCCGTGGCAGTGACCAGCCGATGCCGCCACCAGGCCGCAGGTGTGTGCGCGATTCGACGGACCGGACCTCAGCTTGCGTCTCCGCGTTCAGATCGGCCTTGACATCGAGGATGGCATCGGCCGGTGGCCGCCCGGACATCTCGGCGAAGACGTAACTGACCCGGCGCAGGTTCTTGTGGTAGATGCTGGACTCGACAGTAGTGTGCTGAAAGTGGCCCAGTTCCCCCAGCGGCACCAGTGGCTGGGGCGCATCGCGCACCCCGGTTTTTTCCCGCAGCTTGGTGACCCCGGCGCGGCCCTTCAATTGCAGCGAGGACAGCTCCGTGATGGAGGCGCGTTTTTCCAGCGGCAGTTGCAAAACGATCGGCAGGGGATTGGCCTCGGTCGGTATCTCCAGGTAGCTGGCGGTCATACCGCGGGTCGCCAGGGCGACGGTGGCGGCGATGTCCTCGGTGGCCACGCCGGACAGGGCCGCCTTGTCCTTGTCGGTCACGAACAGGCGTTTCGGCGCGTCCGCCTCTATCGAGGTGTCGACATCCACCACGCCGGGTTCCTGCCGCAGGCGTCCGGCGAGTGCCCGGGCGGCGTCCTGCAACACCGGGTAGGGCGTGGTCTCCATGCCGTACAGTTCGACGGTCAGGGTTGACATTACCGGCGGGCCCGGCGGCACCTCGACCAGCTTGATATTGGCGCCCGTGTCTGCGCCGATGCGGCGGATATCAGGCCGGATACGGGTCACGATCTCGTGTGACTGCTGTTGCCGCGACAGGCGTTTCGCCAGCGTGATGCGGATATCGGCGACATGGCTGCCGCTGCGTAAATAATAATGTCGCACCATGCCGTTGAAATCCATCGGTGAGGCCAGACCGCTGAAGCCGACGATCTCTTTGATCTCGGGCACGGTCTTCAGGTAAGTGGCAAGCCTCTGGGTCACGGCCTGCGTACGTTCCAGGCTGGTACCCTCGGGCATGTCGATGACGATCTGGAATTCGTCCTTGTTATCGTAGGGCAGCAGTTTCAGCGGCACCAGTCGGTACAGTGGCAGGATAGCGGCCAGGATAAACAGTGCGATCACGATCGCCGAAAAAATCCAGGCCGCCTTGCGGCTGGCGATGAGCGGGCTGATCAGGGTGTCATAGAATTTGTACCGCGCAGTATTTTCAAACCCGTCCGGCTGCTGGTTAACGTCCGCGGCCAGGAACTTCAGCGCCAGCCACGGGGTGAGCAAAAACGCCACGACCGTACTCAGGATCACGGCAACCGGCACGTTAAAGGCCATCGGCGCCATGTATGGCCCCATCATACCGGTGATGAAGGCCAGCGGCACAAAGGCGAGGATGATGGCGATGGTGGACATGGCCAGGGCATTGCGGATCTCGAACATGGCCGCCTTGACGTTGCCGGCGCGGTCGCCGGGACGTTGTTGCATCAACCGCTCGATGTTGTCGACGCCGGTAATCGGATCGTCGACCAGAAGACCGAGGGCCAGGATCAGCGCGAACAGCGTTACGCGGTTGATGGTGTAACCACCGGCCAGGTCCAGCGCCAGGGTCGCGCCGTAACATACCGGGATGGCCAGCGCCACGACCAGCGCGGCGCGCCAGTTCAGGAAGATGCCGATAAAGACGACCACGGTGATCACCGCGAACAGCAGGCTGCTGGTCAGGTTGTTGACCTTGTCATTGGCGGTCTCGCCATAATTTCGGATGATGCGGAATTCAATTCCCGCGGGTAGCAGTTCCTGTTTCAGTCCGGCCAGGGTGTCCTCGATGTCCCGCGCGACCCACACGGCATTCGTACCTTTCTGTTTTGCCACCGACAGGATCACTGCCGGGACGAACCCGGGGAACTGCCCGTAAACCGGGTCGGCCGGACCAAAACCGATCCAGGTGTAGGTGTCCGGTTCCGCCGGTCCGTCGATTACGCTGGCGACCTCATCAAGGTAAACCGGCACGCCATCGACGACGTTGACGACAAGCTGTTTCAGTGCGTCAGCATCGCGCACGAAGTCACCGGCCTCGACGACGATCTCCCGGTCGCTTTGCCTGACCGCGCCGGCCGGCAGGCGCCGGTTCGATAGCTGCAGGGCCCAGGCCACATCCAGCGGCGCCGTGCGGCGCGCGGCCAGTGCCTCGGCATCCAGTTCAACCCGGATTTGCCGTGGCCTGCCCCCGGTCAGGCTGACCTCGTTGGTATTGCGGATGCCTTTCAGTCTTTGCGTCAGTTCCTCGGCTACGCGCCGCAGTTCATGGTCGGAATAACGATCGGGATCGCTGCTCCACAGCGCAATGAGTACAATCGGTACATCATCGACTTCCACCGGTTTCACAACCCAGGACGCGACTGCCGCCGGCACCTTGTCCGTGTTCGAATAGATCTTGTTATAAATCTTGACCAGTGAGCGTTCGCGGTCCTCGCCCACATAAAACCGCACCGTGATCACGGCCTGGTCGTTACTGGAAACCGAGTAGACATGTTCCACGCCGTCGATTTGGGACAGCAGTTTTTCCAGCGGGATGGTAATCTGTCGCTCGACCTGCCCGGCGCTGAGACCGGGGGCATTGATCAGCACATCCGCTATGGGCACGACGATCTGCGGTTCCTCTTCCCTTGGGGTCAGGTACAGGGCAACGACGCCGGTTATCAGCGCCAGCAGCATGAGCAGGACCGGGATCCGGCCCTCCAGAACCTTGTCGATGAATCGATAGAACCAGTGATCAGTTTGCATGTAACAAGACGGGTATTATCCGGTATGCCTTGTGGCGAATGGCTTGCACATCCGTCGCGGAATGAATGAACATATCAACAAGATAACTTTACCCGGTGACTTTCCCTGGACAGATGAACAGGTCATGAAGTTTGAAATTATTGCACAAGCGGGCCGGGCGCGACACGGCAGGATGACGTTTGATCGAGGCGTCGTCGCGACGCCGGCCTTCATGCCCGTCGGGACCTACGGTACCGTCAAGGCCATGACCCCGGAGGAACTCGTGCAACTGGGCAGCGAGATCATCCTGGGTAATACCTTTCACCTGATGTTGCGCCCGGGCGCCGATCTGATTGAATCACTGGGTGGGCTGCATGCCTTCATGCACTGGGACGGTCCGATCCTGACCGACTCCGGCGGTTTTCAGGTCTACAGTCTGGCCCGCCGCCGCAGGATCAGCGAGGAGGGCGTCACCTTTCGGTCGCCACTGGATGGCGCGGAAATCTTTCTCGGCCCGGAACAGGCCATCGGGATCCAGCAGCAACTCGGTTCCGACATTATCATGATCTTTGATGATTGCACGCCGCACCCGGCCAGCGAGTCTGACACCCGCGCCTCCATGGAATTGTCGCTGCGCTGGGCCGAACGCTGCAAGATCCAACACCGCGATCATCCCTCGGCCCTGTTCGGTATCGTCCAGGGCGGCATGTACCCGGCGCTGCGCGAGGCTTCCGTGGAGGCCCTCACCGGCATGGATTTTGACGGCTATGCCATCGGCGGGCTGTCGGTGGGCGAACCTGCCGATATGATGCTGGAAATACTGACACCGACCGCCGCGCGCCTGCCGGCCGACAAGCCGCGCTACCTGATGGGTGTCGGCACCCCGGAAGACATCGTCGAGGCGGTCATGCGCGGCATCGACATGTTCGATTGCGTGTTGCCGACCCGCAACGCCCGCAATGGTTTTCTGTTCACCTCGGGGGGTATCGTCAAGATCCGCAATGCTTCGCACCGGCGCAGTGATCAGGCCCTGGATCCGGAGTGCGCCTGTTATACTTGCCGCAATTATTCCCGCGCCTACCTGCATCATCTGGACAAGACACGCGAAATCCTCGGTTCGCGTCTGAACACATTGCATAACCTGAGTTACTATCAGTGCCTGATGGCAGACCTGCGCGCTGCGATCGCGGAAAACCGCCTGGCGAGTTACCGCGAGGCGTTTTACGCAAAACGCGGCAAGGACGTCGTAACACTTGATGTCATCCACGACAGCTAATCCCGCCTGTCCCCGACACGCCGGGTTCAGGCGCGCTGGCCACACCGGCGCATGCCCGGATCGCAGGCGAACGCACTATGGATACTGCTTTTTCAGGTATCTTGGGTATAATACCGCGCTCCTGAACTCCGGATAAAACCAAGTGACTGAATTCTTTATTAATAATGCATGGGCGCAAAGTGCTCCGGCAGGCGGGGGCGGTATCGCCGGTTTCCTGCCGTTGCTTATCATCCTGGTGATCTTCTGGTTTTTCCTGATCCGCCCGCAAATGAAGCAGGCCAAGGAGCACAAGCAGATGATCGAGGCACTGGCCAAGGGCGACGAGGTGGTCACCAATGGCGGCCTGCTCGGCAAGATCAACAAGGTCGGGGATAACTTTGTGCTGCTCGAAATCGCCGACAAGCTCGAGGTCAAGGTCCAGAAACAGAATATCTCCGCCACCATGCCCAAGGGCACGGTCAAAACCCTGTAGTCATTCGAATGAACCGTTACGCCGTATGGAAATACATCATGATCATCGTCCTGGTGGTCATCGCCGGCCTGTATGCCTTGCCCAACCTGTACGGCAATGAACCGGCCTTGCAGGTCAGTTCGTCCCGCGGCGCCGAATCCGGCATGCTGACCGAGCTGGCCGTGGGCGCTGCCCTGGACGAGGTCGGCATCCAGCCACGTACCATCCAGCCGCAGGAGACCGGCGTGCTGGTGCGCTTCGCCAACGAGGAAGATCAGCTGCGCGCGCAAAATGCGATCAAGGACAGCCTGGGGCAGGATTACGTGGTGGCCCTGAACCTGGCCCCGGCGACGCCTGAATGGTTGCGCCGTCTCGGTGCCGAGCCGATGTTCCTGGGGCTGGATTTGCGCGGCGGTGTGCATTTCCTGATGGAGGTGAACATGCCCGCCGCCATCGAAAAGGCGGAAGAGCGTTTCGTCTCTGACTTTCGCACCCTGTTACGCGAGAACAAGGTACGTTACCGCACCATTACCCGTCTCGATGACGGCGGCGTCCTGATACGTTACAAGGACGCGATCCAGCAGGAGGCCGGTGACGCCTTGATCGAAAAAACCTATTTTGAACTGAACCTGGAGACTAGAGACGGGGCAGGGCCGGAAAGCGTGGCCCGCCTGAATGACGAGGCCCTGCAGGAAACCCGCGAAAACGCCCTGCAACAGAACATTACCACCCTGCGCAAGCGCGTCAACGAACTCGGTGTCGCCGAGCCGGTCATCCAGCGCCAGGGCGCGAATCGCATCGTCGTGCAGTTGCCCGGGGTGCAGGACACGGCCCGCGCCAAGGATATCCTCGGTGCCACGGCCACGCTGGAGTTTCGCATGGTCGATGACACCAACAGTGTCCAGGACGCGCTCGATGGCCGTACGCCAATCGGTTCAAAGCTGTACAAGCAACGCGATGGCACGCCGATCCTGCTGAAAAAACAGGTCATGCTGACCGGCGATTACATTATCGACGCGGCCTCCGGTTTCGATCAGATCTCGGGCGGCCCCGATGTCACCATCACCCTGGACGGGCGCGGTGCACGGATCTTCAGCCGCGCAACCGCGGATGAAGTCGGCAAGCGCATGGCCGTGGTCTTTATCGAAACCAAGACGGAAACCATTACCCGTCCTGACGGCAGCCGCGAGAAACGCACCGAGAGTATCGAGGAAGTGATCAACGCGGCGACCATCCAGGAACAACTCGGCAAGCGCTTTCACATCACCGGGCTGGATTCCACCGAGGAGGCCCGCACACTGGCCCTGCTGCTGCGCGCCGGTGCGCTGGCGGCGCCGCTGGAGATTATCGAGGAACGCACCGTCGGCCCCAGCCTCGGCCAGGACAATATCGAGAAGGGTTTCAATTCGGTAATGATCGGTTTCCTGCTGGTGCTGGTCTTCATGGCAATCTACTACGGTATCTTTGGCATCTTCGCCGACGTCGCGCTGGCCCTGAACCTGATATTTATCGTCGCGCTGTTGTCCCTGTTGCAGGCCAC
>JBFGPT010000041.1:0-8567 GCA_041564575.1 Gammaproteobacteria bacterium
GTGCGCGGGCCAGCAGGGCCTCTATGGTATTCATGCAGGATGTCAACCCGTCGAGCAACTTGCCGTCGTTGAGAAAATCCAGTTCTTCTTCCGGGAAGTCCAGCGCGGATTCAACAAAAACGCGCAGATCGATCAGCTGAGTCAGGACGGCATCGACATCTGACGAAAACCGCCCCTGCAGTGACCGGCTGGCGTTTTTTGCCGCCAGCATGGAATTGCTTTCGATCAAATCAGCGACGGCCTCGGCCTGCAGCAGGTCCAGTTTATCGTTCAGAAAGGCGCGTTCGGTAAACTCTCCCGGTCGTGCCTGGCGAGCGCCAAGCGTCAGGGCCCGCTCGACCAGGGCGCGCAAGATCAAGGGCGAGCCATGACACTGCAATTCGACGATGTCCTCGCCGGTATAGGAGGTCGGGTTTGGGAAAAACAGCACGAGGCCGGCATCGATAGCCTGGCCCGTGGCGTCATAAAAGGTCGCGTAATCCGCCTGGCGCGGGCGCAGCTTGCGGGCCGTGATGTGCTCGCCGATGCTGCGGGCCGCGGGACCGCTCAGCCGCACGATGCCAACAGCACCCTTGCCGGCTGGCGTGGCGATGGCGGCAATTGTGTCGTTGCCGGCGGACGCCTGGCTCATGTGGACCTTATGTCCCGGCCGCCTCTATTTGCCGCGTGATCATCCATTGCTGGGCGATGGACAGGACATTGTTGACAACCCAGTACAACACCAGGCCGGACGGAAAAAATGCGAAAAATACGGTAAACACGAATGGCAGTGTCATCATGACCTTTTCCTGCACAGGATCCATCGGTGCGGGGTTGAGTTTTTGCTGAATGAACATGCTGATGCCCATCAGTACCGGCAGCACATACCAGGGGTCGGGGCTGGACAGGTCATGTATCCACAGCATGAAGTTCGCCTGGCGTAACTCGACACTCTCCAGCAACACCCAGTACAGGGCGATGAACACGGGGATCTGGATCAGGATGGGGAAACAGCCCCCCAGCGGATTGATCTTTTCTGTTTTATACAGATCCATCATGGCCTGGTTCAGGCGCGCCTTGTCGTCCTTGTAACGGTCACGGATTGCCAGCAACCGCGGCTGTACCTTGCGCATGTTCGCCATGGATCGGTAGCCGGCGGCCGACAGCGGATAGAAAATAATCTTGATCAACAGGGTCACGAGGATGATGGCGAACCCCCAGTTGGCCGTGATGCCGTGAAACCAGTCAAGACAGATGAACAGCGGCTTGGCAATGAACCACAGGCTTCCGTAATCCACCGTCAACTCCAGCCTTGGCGCCGCCTGTTCCAGCAGGTCCTGATCTTTCGGGCCAATAAACAGCTTGTGGGAAAGGCTGGCGGAGTTGCCCGCGGCGACATTGACAGCCGGCGACATCATACCAATCATGTAGCGGTTGGCCTCCGGCAAGGCCTTTGTATAGTAGTAATAGGCCGCTTCCCGTTGTGCCGGGATCAGGGCGCTGACGAAATAATGCTGCAGCATGGCCGCCCAGCCGTCCGTCACGCTCAGTTCAAGGGGCTTGTCTTCCATGTCATCGAAGTCGATCTTGCGATAGCGCTCTTCCGGTGTAGACAGTATGGCGCCGGTATAGGTATACAACAGCCGCCGGCCTTCACGGCCGGGATCGTTTCTTTGCAACTGGCCATATGCGCGGCCGCTCCATGCCTGGCCGCTATTGTTCGTGACCTTGTAGTCGACGGTGATTAAATAAGATCCCCTGTGAAACCGGTAGCTTTTAGTCACCTTAATCCCGGCGGGCGATTGCCAGTTGAGTGCAACCAGCAAACTGTCCTCCCCGTCGCTGATTGCATAAGCGCTTTTCGGGCTGCTGTAGATGGCGTCATGGGTTGGTGAATCCGTTTCACTCAAAAGCCCGCCCTGTATGATGTAGAACTCGCCAGGTTCACGTTGCATCAGGGTGACGGGTGCATCCGGGTTCTGCGTGTCCTGCGGAAATTGCAACAAGTGCAATTTATCAATGCCGCCGCCACGCAAATTGATGTGCAGCTCATAGACATCGGTTTTCACCCGGACAAGGCCCGCGGCGGCATCCGGCGCCGCGGCTGCCGTCGGCGCCTCTACCGGGACATCTCCAGCCGCGGGCGCCTGCGGCACATCGACAGATTGCGGCGCGGCGGGCGTCTCGGACTCAGTGGATTCAGAAACGGTTTGTGGTTTGGTGCCGTAATCCTCTTGCCAGGCCTGGATCAACATCATCAATACCAGGCCGACGGCGAGTAACAGAATGAAGCGCGTGCTGTCCATCAACGCACTTCCCTGTTGCCCGGCACCGGATCGTAACCGCCCGCATGCCAGGGGTGACAGCGACATATCCGGCCGGCACCGAGCAATACGCCCCGCATCGCACCGTGCTTTTGTATAGCCTCGCGCGCGTACTCGGAGCAGCTCGGGTAAAAGCGGCAGCTCGGGCCCAGCAGTGGACTGATACAGTACTGGTAGGCGCGAATCATGTAATCGAGGATCAAACGCATTGTGCAAGCCGCTGCCAGTGGTTGATGAGTGATTGTCTAATCTGTTTTTTACCGAGATTTTTCGCCGGCCGGTTCATAACAACCACGATATCCCAGCCCGTCATTGTTTCCCGGTTCAGGCGGAAATGTTCGCGCACCTGTCTTTTAACCAGGTTCCTGCCGGTCGCGGCGGGTATGGCCTTGCGGGAAATGGCCAATCCAAGCCTGGCGACAGGCAGTCTGTTCCGGTTTGCAAGCACCAGGAAAACGCCATCACTGGATCGGCGGCGTGTTTTAAAGGCTTGTTTAAAATCCGCGGACTGGGTCAGGCGGTTAGCCCTGGTAAAACGCGTAGCCCGGGTGATCACCTGAGGATCAGGCCGACAGACGTTTCCGGCCCTTAGCCCTGCGTGATTTAATAATAGCCCGGCCTGACTTGGTCGCCATACGACTGCGGAAGCCATGATTACGCTTGCGCTTCAGGTTGCTCGGCTGGAATGTACGTTTCATTAAATTTACTCGGTCCCGGTAATTCCCGGTCAAATCAAAAGGCTGGCTATCTTACTGTCCACAGCGGGCTTTTTCAATGTATGTTTGGCCGGATTCTTGTTGTGGATAAGTTTTATGATGCGGTATAAACTCATCGTCCTTACCTGGCTTCATTACTGAAGCACGCATTATCTTATATCCTGAGGGTCCTGATTTGGAGATGTCGCCATGGCAAAAGTGTTTGGAGAGACTGGAAGGGGAACTTACCCCGCAACTCTTCAACACCTGGATAAGGCCATTGCAAGCAATCGAAAACCAGGACAGCATCCGTCTCCTCGCGCCCAATCGCTTTGTCATGGACTGGGTCAATGAACAGTACTTCAGCTCCATACACAATCATCTGAACAATATTATCGGTAATGATTGCAGCCTGAAGATCGAGGTCGGTTCCCAGCGTGCCACTCCGGAATCCCCCGCCGCCCGGGTCTCCGTTGAGTCCGTAACGGCCGGCGTCAAGCAGGACAGGCCGCGTCGATCTACCAATCTGAACAATGATTTTACCTTCCAGACATTTGTCGAGGGCAAGTCAAACCAGCTGGCGCGCGCGGCGTCCGTACAGGCCGCGGAAAATCCGGGGGAATCCTATAATCCGCTGTTTATCTACGGCGGGGTCGGCCTCGGCAAGACCCACCTGATGCATGCCATCGGTCACGATATCCTGCAGAACAAGCCCGGCAGCAATATCACTTATCTACATTCCGAGCGTTTCGTTGCCGACATGGTGCGCGCCTTGCAACATAACGCCATTAATGACTTCAAGCGTTTCTACCGCTCGGTTGACGCCCTGCTGATCGATGACATCCAGTTTTTCGCGGGCAAGGAGCGGTCCCAGGAAGAATTTTTTCATACTTTTAACGCGCTGCTGGAAGGACAACACCAGATCGTCCTGACCTGTGATCGTTTTCCCAAGGAAGTCACCGGACTGGAAGAACGGCTGAAATCGCGTTTCGGCTGGGGCCTGACCGTGGCCATCGAGCCGCCGGAACTGGAAACACGCGTAGCCATTATCCGCAAAAAGGCCCAGCGTTATCAGGTTATCCTGCCCGATGACGTGGCATTTTTCATCGCCGAGCGGTTTCGTTCCAACGTCCGCGACCTCGAGGGGGCGCTGAACCGGGTGATCGCCAACTCCAACCTGACCGGCAATCCGATCAACATGGACCTGGTGCAGCTTGCCCTTAAAGACCTGTTGTTACTCCAGGACAAACAGATCTCTATCGAGAATATTCAAAAAACCATCGCAGAATATTACAAAATACGGGTCGCAGACCTGCTTTCCAAACGACGCAGCCGTTCCGTCGCGCGCCCCAGGCAGGTCGCCATGGCGCTGGCCAAGGAATTGACCAACCATAGCTTGCCCGAGATAGGCGATGCCTTCGGCGGCCGTGATCACACCACCGTGCTGCACGCCTGCCGCAAAATCCAGGAATTACGCGAGACCGAGCAGAAGATTGAAGAGGATTACATCAACCTCGAGCGGATACTCACTACATGACGCGAGTATGCTGTGGATAATTATTGGGGACACGTTCATGTGTTTTCTTTCCACAACCGCCCGCTCCCAGCACCCGGTTTTACGCTGGGTTATACACACGCAAATAACCAGCAACTAATTGTATTTAAAAGACTATTTAAACTTATCCACAAACATACATAACTAATAGTAATAACTACTGGTTTATATATGAAATTTTCTATTATTAGAGAAACACTTTTACCGGAGCTGCAAACTATTATCTCCGTGGTTGATCGCCGTCAATCACTTCCTATTCTGGCCAATATTCTCCTCGACTGTCACGACAAGGGGTTTACCTTGACGGCAACGGATATGGAGGTCGAATTGGTGTCCATGTCGGAAGAAAAGCTCGGGTGTACCGGGCAAATCACCATCCCGGCAAGAAAGCTGCTGGATATTTGCCGTTCCCTGCCGGAATCGGCAAAACTGGAATTCGATGCCAGCAAGGACCGGGTGCAATTGCGCTCCGGGAAAAGCCGCTTCGCGTTATCCTCACAGCCCGCCCAGGAGTTTCCGCTGACGGATGTCGACAAGTTTCCCGTTAATTTTTCAGTCGATCAGTCGGTCTTCAAGTCCCTGCTTGAGGATACCCTGTTCGCCATGGCGCAACAGGATGTTCGTTATTATCTCAACGGCCTGTTGCTGGAGATCGATGGCAAGCATTTGCGGGCGGTGGCCACCGATGGTCATCGTCTGGCGCTGAAGGACGTCGAGGTCAAGAGTAATGTCAAGGAGGCCATGCAGATCATCGTGCCCCGCAAAGGCGTGATGGAGTTGGTACGCCTGATCGATGGCGGCAGTGAGCCGCTCGAGGTGCATGTCAGCAATAATCACATCCGGTTTCAGATCGGCCATATTCGCTTTACCAGCAAGTTGATAGACGGCAAGTTCCCGGATTATGAACGCGTCATTCCCAAGGGGTTGGGCAATGAATTAACCGCTGATCGTGATGTCTTGCGTCAAAGCCTGACCCGGGCCTCCATATTATCCAATGAAAAATACCGGGGTGTACGACTGGAAGTCTCTCCGGGCAGTCTCAAGGCACAGGCGCAGAACCCGGAGCAGGAAGAGGCGGAAGAGGAGATCTCGGTAGAGTATACGGGAGATAAGGTAGAGATCGGATTCAATGTGACCTACTTGCTGGATGCGCTGGCGGCGATCAACACGCCCCAGGTTCGCATCATTCTCACGGACGCCAATAGCAGCTGTCTGATATTGCCCGGGGACGAGGGGGTGTGTAAATACGTCGTCATGCCCATGCGATTGTGATTAAGTAACAGGCAGATGTTGTTTGAAAATATTGATGTCAGGAATGTCCGGATCTTTACCCACGCAGTTCTACCGGCGGCGCCGGGCCTGAACCTTATCTATGGACAAAACGGTAGTGGCAAGACCTCATTGCTGGAGTCCATAAATCTGCTGGCGAGGGCGCGCTCTTTTCGCACCAGCAAGCTGGCAAATGTCATCCGCAAGGGGGCCGCGGGCATGCAAGTCGCCGCCAGTTTGCGTATGGATAATGGGAGACGGGTGGTCTCGGGCATGGAGAGGATTGAGCGTACGACGCGCATCCGCTTCGACGGCGAGGAGATCAAGCAGGTATCTCAACAAGCGCGTAATTTGCCGGTATTACTGTTGACGCCTGAAAGCCAGGGGTTGCTGTCCGGGACGCCAAAAGATCGTCGGCGCTGGCTGGACTGGATGATGTTCCACGTGGAACCAGGATATCTGCAGGCCTGGTCGAATTATCATAAGGCGCTGCGCCAGAGAAACCAGTTGCTCAGGCGTAACGCCCAGGCGGGGGAGTACCTGCCTTGGGAACAGAAGCTCGCCAGCGAAGCCCCGCGAATTGACGGCTTCTGTACCGACGCCGTGATGCGGCTACAGCATTGTTTCGAAAACGCCCTGGAACCGTTGTTGCCCGGCGCGGGGAAGGTAGGGTTTTGTCCCGGCTGGGACCGGGAGACATCGCTGGCGGGATTACTGGAAAAAGGCCGGCTGGCTGAAAAGAAGACAGGGTATACTCGTTTCGGACCGCATCGAGCTGACCTGCTCTTTCAGTATGAACAACAGCCTGCCGCACAAGCCCTGTCACGGGGCCAGGCCAAGTTATACATGGTTGCCCTGTTGTTGGCCCAGGCTGAGGTCATCGTCGATGTGACAGGCCAAAAACCCATGGTTTTGATCGATGATGTCTTTGCAGAACTCGACAAGGTGGCCCGGCAGCGATTGTCTTCAAGGCTGTCCGAACTGGATCTGCAATGCTTCATTACCAGCACGGATGAAGCCATGATGGATTATTGTTCGGCCGTGTTCCACGTGGAACACGGGTGTGTTAAGAAGCAAATCAGGCAGGAAATTAATCAGGAATATGACGCAATCAAACGAATACGACTCCAGTAAAATCAAGGTGTTAAAAGGCCTTGATGCGGTTCGTCGGCGGCCCGGCATGTATATCGGCGATACCGAAGACGGCACCGGGCTACATCACATGGTTTTTGAGGTGGTCGATAACAGCATCGACGAGGCGCTGGCGGGCTATTGCAGCAATATTGGTGTCACCATCCACCGGGATGAGTCAATCACGGTGATTGATGACGGGCGGGGTGTCCCGGTTGATGATCATGAAGAAGGTAAATCGGCCGCTGAAGTCATCATGACCGTGCTACACGCCGGCGGTAAATTCGACGACAACTCTTACAAGGTTTCCGGCGGTCTGCATGGTGTCGGGGTCTCGGTCGTTAATGCCCTGTCCGACCGCCTGCATTTGAAAATTTCCCGGGACGGCCATGTCTATACCCAGGATTATGTCGAGGGCAAGCCCGAGGCGCCCCTGGCTCGCGGCGAACCCACCCAGGCGACGGGCACAGAAATACATTTCAGGCCCAGCGCCGAGGTCTTTAAAAACATCGAGTTTCATTACGACATCCTGGCGAAGAGACTACGCGAGTTGTCCTTTTTAAATTCCGGCATTCGCATCGAGTTAAATGACGAACGCACCGGCAAACACAACGCCTTCGAATACAAGGGCGGCATAGCAGCCTTTGTCAGGCACCTGAACAAGAACAAGATGCCCTTGCACGAGTCGGTCATCGAGATCGACACTTCCAGGGACGACATCACTGTTCAGCTGGCGATGCAGTGGAATGACTCCTATCAGGAAAACATTTTCTGTTTCACCAATAACATTCCGCAGCGTGACGGCGGCACGCACCTGGCCGGGTTCCGGGGCGCCCTGACGCGCAGCTTCAATGCGTACATGGAGGCCCAGGGTTATATGGCCAGGGCCAAGGTGCAGTTGACCGGTGACGATATCCGCGAAGGGTTGACCGCCGTGTTGTCAGTAAAGGTGCCGGACCCCAAGTTTTCCTCACAGACCAAGGACAAGCTGGTTTCCAGCGAGGTCAAGACCATTGTCGATTCCTCCGTCAGTGAAAAGCTCCAGGAATTCCTCATGGAAAATCCGACCGAGGCCAGGATCATCAGCGACAAGATCGTCGAGGCGGCGCGGGCGCGGGAAGCGGCCAGGAAGGCGCGGGAATTGACCCGGCGCAAGACAGCGCTGGATATTGCCGGCCTGCCCGGCAAGCTGGCCGATTGCCAGGAAAAAGATCCCGCGCTATCGGAATTGTTCCTGGTGGAGGGCGACTCCGCCGGCGGTTCGGCCAAGCAGGGCCGTGACAGGAAAAACCAGGCCATCTTGCCGTTGAAAGGCAAGATCCTGAACGTCGAGAAGGCGCGTTTTGACAAGATGCTGTCCTCAGCGGAGGTGGGCACCCTGATTACGGCGCTGGGTTGCGGTATTGGCAAGGATGAGTTCGATCTTGCCAAGTTGCGTTATCACAGGATCATTATCATGACGGATGCCGACGTGGATGGCTCGCACATTCGCACCCTGCTTTTGACGTTCTTTTTCAGGCAAATGCCGGAATTAATAGAAAACGGCCATATTTATATCGCTCAACCACCGCTTTACAAGGTAAAAAAGGGGAAACAGGAGCGATATTTAAATAA
>JBFGPT010000042.1:0-8565 GCA_041564575.1 Gammaproteobacteria bacterium
CACTGGCAGCGGCCGGAGAGCTGGCGGCATCGCTTAATAACCGGCGCGCGGACTCGGCCTGGTCGGTCAGGGCAGACCTGGGCCAGACCGATTTTGCGGCGCTGGCCAGTGAATGCGCCGGGTTTAACGGCCGGCTCGATGTCCTTGTCAACAATGCCTCGGCCTTTATACCAACGCCGCTGGCAACACTGGACAAGTCTGACTGGCAGACCCTGATCGATGTCAACCTGAGGGCCCCGCTGTTTCTTGCCCAGGCTACCCGTCAATGGCTGCAAGCACGCCGGGGTAACATCATCAATATCTGTGATATCTACGCCAGCCTGCCTCTGGAAGACTACTCGGTGTACTGCATGACGCGGTCGGCGCTGGCCGCACAGACACGGCTGCTGGCCCGTGAGCTGGCACCGGAAATTCGGGTCAATGCGATAGCACCCGGCGCCATACTCTGGCCGGAAGGGAGCAGCGAGACATACCAACAATCAATCCTGAACAGAATCCCGCTGGGACGCACCGGAACGGTGCTGGACATTGCCCGATCGGTCAGCTTCCTGGTCGAACAGGGTCATTACCTGACCGGCCAGGTGATCAATATCGACGGCGGACGCCTGTTGCGAAAATAAGCGGCCGGGATTATTTGAAATTCGGGAAGGCGGCATCCACCAGCCAGCGTTTCACGTCCTCGCGGAACCACCAGTTCTGGATATGCCGGATATCGCTGACCACCCCGGTAGTGTTATTGTAAAAACTTATCTTCGCCACCACCGTGGCTTCCATCTGGTCATTGCTCAGGGTCTGTTCCAGGATCTGGTAAGCAGTGACGCGTGTCCCCTCGTAGCTGTCAAGATCGAGCGGTGGACGAAAACCGTCCTTGCCCAGGTGGTAGGCATAAGCGTCGGTATAGCGCGCCCAGCGGATCGCCGCGGCATAGGACTGCACCGAAGTCTCGAGCCGGCTGAGACGGTCCTTGGTCTGCATACCGGCACAACCGGCGATCAGAACCAGGCAACATGCTGCCAGCATGGTTCTTGTTGTCATCTTCACTCCCCAACCGGGTTCATTGTTCATAATTGTTACTGTAGTCCGACTGTTTAAATCCCGGGACTGCCGCTAACGACCGTTTCCCGTGTAGATATTATCACTCTTCAGCACCTCGAAAATCATGTCCGCATAAATATCGTTGGCTTCCAGTGACAGGTGCAGTAAATCCAGTGACAGAAAATCATCAAGGTTGACCTCACGTTGACGCATCATCAGCGGTAAATCCGCGCATGGCACATCGAGTTCCCCGGCCAGTTTTTTGATGCTTTCATTGTAGGGCAGAAAATTCTCGTTAAAGGTTTTACGGTTACCCTGCCTGCCGGTGACCGCGCCTATCGTGTGATTGACTATGAAGACACAGGTACCGTTTGCCCGGGTGATGGCGCGGTGAAACTCCCTCAGGTTCCGTTCGAACTCCCGCAGGCTGACACGGGGAACACGCGACCAGTCGGGCACATTGGCATCGTTCAATCCGAACTCCACCAGCACCAGTCCCGGTAACAACGACAGGACCTGGGGGGCAAAACGATCCAGGCCCTGGGCGGAGGTATTATTCCCAATCCCCAGGTTGTGCACCTTGAACAGGCCGGGCTGGTCCTTGTCGAGCAACTGCTGCAGTACCGTCGTCCAGCGATACTCCTCGGGAAACTCGGCGCCCTCGGTGATTGAATCCCCGAAACAGATAATATTGAAAGTTTTCAAAGGTTGTCCTGACCGGCATCAATGTGGTTGTACCGCAAGCGGATCAAACCCTGACTTCCAAATGTCTTCGCGTGTGCCGGTATACTCCTCCCAGTGTTTTGCATAGCTTGTTCCAGTTACCGGGTGCAACTCCGCAGCGGCGATATCGGCCAGGGGACACAATACAAACGAGTATTTCAGTACATCTTCCCTGGGCAGTACGAGGTTTTCATCATTACACACCAGATCGCCATACAACAGCAGGTCAATATCCAGGGTCCTGGATGAAAATTTTTCCTGTGACCGTTGCCGGCCGAATTCGTATTCAATCTCGCGCAAACGTTCCGCCACGCTTGAAACCGGCAGGTCCGTATCGAAGCCGGCAACCAGATTGTAAAAATTATCACCGGAAAATCCATAAGACCTGCTTTCATATACCGCGGATACGATCAGTTTGCCAAACTCCTCCCGCAAGCGCGCCAGACCGCCCTGGATATTGTCTTCGCGATCAATGTTACTGCCAATCCCCACATAGGCTCGATGACGTTCAGTCATCTCTGGTTCGCTCGATGATCACACCGACGTCCCGGACCCCGCGCAGGGCTCCCTGCTTGTTGAGCCGCAACTTGAGCCAGGGCACATCGAATTCATTCAGGACAATCCCGGCGATCTCCTCGGCCAGTGTTTCAACCAGCTGGAATTCACTGCTTGAGACAAAGTCGATCAAGCGCTTTGCCACGGCCTTGTAATCCAGAGTCTGTTCAATGTCGTCACTGGCGGCCGCGGCCCGGATGTCCGTTGCCATTTCCAGATCGAGGACAACGGTTTGACGCGTGCGTCGCTCCCAGTCATAGATACCAATGACGGTCTCGATCCTCAGATCATTCAGGTAAATGATGTCCATTAATCTAGTGACTCCGGCATTTGACTGCGGGGTATAAATTGATGCATGTTCCGCGAATATCAATCATGATCCCGATACATTATCATGATCAGACACTTCAGACCGAACCTTGCGCCGCACAGCTCCGCAAGGAATGAATATTCCACATGATCATTGACGCTGTTGTCATCCTGCTGGCTTACCTGTGTGGTTCGATCGCCTCGGCGATCGTTGTTTGCAGGCTTATGGGCCTGCAAGACCCGAGGACTGTCGGCTCGAAAAATCCCGGCGCCACCAACGTCCTGCGCTTTCATGGCAAGAAGGCCGCACTGCTGACATTGTGCGGTGATGTCATCAAGGGGGTGGCGCCCGTGTTGCTGGCCAGGGCACTGGCCTTGCCGGACCTGACAGTGGCACTGACCGCCCTGGCGGCATTCGCCGGACACCTGTACCCGGTCTATTTCGGATTCCGTGGCGGCAAGGGAGTGGCGACCCTGATCGGCGTGCTGGCGGCCACGTACTGGATCACCGGCACCGTATTCATTGCGACCTGGCTGCTCATGGCCCTCATCACCCGCATCTCCTCCCTGTCAGCCCTGACCGCCTGCCTGGTGACACCCCTGGTCTCCTGGTTCCTGTTACCCGCACCCTATTTTTTAACCCAGTCCCTGATGGTCGCCCTGGTCTTCTGGCGGCATCGCTCCAATATCAAAAACATCCTCGACGGTACGGAAGACCGTATCGGCGAGAAACCCTAGCCTGCCGGCGCCACCAGCGACCAGCGCGGCATTGCCGCGAAGCTGTAGTCATCGCGGCCGCGCTCGCCCGCCCGCAGGCGCAGATACCCGGCATAGGCGATCATGGCGCCATTGTCGGTACAGAATTCCAGTCGTGGAAACCAGGCCTGTCCACCCCGAGCCGCAGCCAGTTGCGTGACTGCCTGCCGTAACTGTGTGTTAGCGCTTACACCTCCTGAAACAACCAGCCTGTTGACATTTTCCTGGTCCAGGGCGCGCTGGCATTTGATGCACAGGGTCTCCACCACGGCATCGACGAAGGCCCGGGCAATATCCGCCCGGGTGCGGGCGTCGTCGGACTCGGCCTGGATTGTGAGCATGGCCGCCGTCTTCAGCCCGCTGAAACTGAAATCCAGCCCTGGCCGGTCGGTCATCGGCCGCGGGAAGGTATAGCGCCCCGGGACCCCGGATTCCGCCAACTTTGACAAGGCCGGTCCGCCCGGATATCCCAGGCCCAGAATCTTGGCGGTCTTGTCAAAGGCCTCACCGGCGGCGTCATCCAGCGATTCCCCCAGCAGACGGTAGCGGCCGGGACTATCGACGCGAACCAGTTGTGTATGTCCCCCGGATACCAGCAGGGCGATAAAGGGAAATTCCGGCGGTTCCGGTTCCAGCATCGGCGCCAGCAGATGGCCCTCCATGTGATGCACCGGGATGGCCGGAATACGCCAGCCGAAGGCGAGGCTGCTGGCCACCGCCGTGCCGACCAGCAAGGCACCGATCAGTCCGGGTCCGGCGGTATAGGCGATGGCCTGGATAGCCTCTGGCCGATTTCCGGATTCTTCAATAACTTTATGAATTAATGGAATAATTCGTCTGATATGATCGCGCGAGGCAAGTTCCGGGACAACCCCGCCGTAGTCGGCGTGCATGGCCACCTGGCTGTGCAGGGCATGCGCGAGTATGCCGCGATGCCCGTCGTACAGGGCAATGCCGGTCTCATCACAGGATGTTTCGATACCGAGAACCTGCATCACGTCCGTCTTGCGGCGGGAAAAAACCCGGCCAAGATCATTGCATTTCTTCCGTCAGCCACTAGAATGTGCCCCCTTTGTTGATACTGGACAGTTTTCAGGAACATAGCATATATGCCATCAGTTAAGATCAGAGATAACGAACCTTTCGAATACGCCATGCGCCGTTTCAAGCGCGCCTGCGAAAAAGCCGGGATTCTGGCCGAGGTACATCGCCGCGAGTTTTATGAAAAACCCACCCAGGTGCGCAAACGCAAGGCCGCGGCTGCGGTAAAACGCCATCAGAAGCGTAATTCCAGAGGCCAGGCGCTGAGACAGGCACGCGCCTACTAATATACCCCCGACACAACGGCGGGCAGACCTTCCCACGGCCACCATGGCTGCGCTTAAACAGCAGATCAACGATCAGATCAAGGCCGCCATGCGCGACAAGGACCGCGAGCGGCTCATCGCCCTGCGCCAGATCACCGCGACCATCAAGCAAAAGGAAGTGGATGATCGTATCGAACTGGACGATGTACAAATCCTCGCCATCCTCGACAAGATGTGCAAGCAACTACGCGATGCCCTTGCGCAGTTCCGTGACGCCGGGCGTGATGATCTGGTAGCAAAAGAGGAACAACAACTGGCGGTTGTCCAGGAATTCATGCCACAACCCTTGGGCGAAGACGAGATCGACGCCCTCATTGAGGAGGCCATCAAAACCAGCGCCGCCAGCAGCATGAAAGATATGGGCAAGGTCATGGGCCTTCTGAAACCCAAGCTGCAAGGCCGCGCCGACATGGGCGAGATCAGCCGCCAAATCAAGCAACGCCTCGGCTGATAGCCTGCTTACCCCGCCGCCGGCGAGATTTTTGCGAGGCCGCGGAATATACTCTGACACACCCATGGCCGGCCGCATTCCGCAAAATTTCATCGACGATCTCCTGGCCCGAACCGACATTGTCGAGGTCATCGATGCCTACGTGCCCCTGAAGCGGGCCGGCAAGAATTACCAGGCCCGCTGCCCCTTCCACGAGGAAAAAACCCCGTCATTCACCGTAAGCCAGGACAAACAGTTCTATCACTGCTTCGGCTGCGGCGCCAATGGCACCGCCATCAGTTTCCTGATGGAGTACAGCGGCATGGGCTTCGTCGAGGCCGTTGAGGACCTGGCCAGCCGCAGCGGTCTTGCCATCCCCCGCGAGGAAGGCGTGCCGGTCCAGCCATCCAGCCCGAACACCGAACTCTACGAACTCATGGAGCTGGTCGTGAATTTTTACCGCAAGCAATTGCGTGAACATGATGGCGCGCGGCGCGCGGTCGATTATCTGAAATCGCGTGGCCTGTCCGGTGAGTTGGCCGCCCGTTACGAAGTCGGTTACGCCCCGCCCGGCTGGGACAATCTGCTGAATACGCTTGGCAACTCCGAGGCGGCCCGGGGTCGGCTGGAGAAGATCGGCATGTTGCTGAAACGGGACGGCGGTGGCCATTACGACCGTTTCAGGGATCGCATCATGTTTCCCATTCGCGATCACCGCGGCCGCGCTATCGGTTTTGGCGGCCGCGTCATGGGCGAGGAGACCCCGAAGTACCTGAATTCACCTGAGACACCGATCTTTCAGAAGGGTCGGGAGTTGTATGGTCTCTACCAGGCCCGCCAACAGAAGCGCGAACTGGACCGTATCTATATCGTCGAGGGCTATATGGATGTGCTGGCCCTGGCCCAGTTCGGCATCAACAACTCGGTTGCCACGCTGGGCACAGCGGCCACCCCCGAGCACCTGGAAAAGCTGTTTCGCCACAGCGCGCAACTGGTGTTTTGTTTTGACGGGGATGACGCCGGACGCAAGGCGGCCTGGCGGGCGCTGGAACTGTGCCTGCCTCTGTTGAAAGAAGGACGCCAGACCCTGTTTCGCTTCATGCCGCAGGGGGACGACCCCGACACCTTCGTTCGCAGGGAGGGTCACGAGACTTTCGAGGACCGTCGCCAACTGGTGCCACTCACAGATCACCTGCTGGAGCGCCTGAAGACAGAACATGATGTCAGGACTCGCGAGGGCCGGGCCAGCCTGCTGGAACAGGCCATCCCATTTGTGCGCAAATTGCCGGCAAGCGCCCTCAGGCAGCTGCTGATCCAGGACCTGGCCACCCTGGGTCAGATCGAGGTGGAGGCCCTGAAGGCCATGTGCCAGAGCCAGGGTAGCAATCGCCCGGCCGCGCGCCGTATGGCGCCCCGTCCGCAGAATGCCAGCCTGTCGCCGGTGCGCAAGGCCATCCGGCTGTGCCTGAATTACCCGGAAATGGTCCGCGAAATCGGCAATCCGGAGGACCTCAAGGTCGTTGATGAACTTGGTATGCCCTTCCTGCTGGAACTGCTGTGCTATATCCAGCAACGCGACAAGACCACCACCGCCAACATTCTCGAGCACTGGCGCGATACCCGATATGAAATCCACCTCAAGCAGCTGCTGGAGGAGGAAGAACTGATCTCGGATCCGGAACTTGTACGGTTGAAATTCCGCGACATCACCACCACCTTGATCGACAAACACACCCGGAAGATCCGCACCCAGGTGGCCCAGGCCATCAATGATATGGAGACCCTGAAATCTCACTGTTCCACCCCCACCGAAGGAAAAACGGATAAATCTGACTTGGCGTAAGTCCAACCCATGTGCTATTATTGAGTGTTTGTGTTCCCTGAATTTTTCAGGGTTTTCAGTTATTTACAACCCGGTTTAGAGAGAACGCCTCGGATTCCCCGAAGGCCCAAGTATCAGCAGAACATGTCAGAGCAAATTGAACAAAACGACGAACAGTCCCAACTGAAGCTTCTTATCGCCAAGGGTAAGGAGCAGGGTTTTCTGACCTACCATGAGGTCAACGACCACCTGCCGGATGATATCGTTGACCCCGAGCAGGTCGAAGACATCATTAACATGATCAATGACATGGGTATAACGGTGCATGAGTCGCCGCCCGAAATGAGCATTATCATGACCGACAGCACCGATGCGCCGGACGAAGATGCCGCCGCCGAGGCTGCCGCAGCGCTTGCCAGTGTCGAAAATGAATTCGGCCGCACCACCGACCCGGTACGCATGTACATGCGCGAGATGGGGACGGTGGACCTGCTGACCCGCGAAGGCGAGATCAAGATAGCCAAGCGCATCGAGGACGGCCTGAACCAGGTACTTGCTGCGCTGTCTGCCTTCCCCGGCACGATCGAGGTCTTGCTCAATGCCCACAACAAGGTCGAAGAAGAAGTACTCAAGCTCAGCGACATCATAATCGGCATTAACGAATTCGAGGAATACCCCGATAGCGGTATTGCCCCGGCGGTCACCACGGAAAATTCCAACAGGAATGATGCGAATGATGATGATAATGACGACGATGACTCAGATGATGACGATTCTGATTCCAGTGATGATGAACCGGAAGCGACCATTGATCCCGAAGACATTCGCAATCGCATAAAAGAGATTGCCAAGTTACACACCAAAGTACAGAAGTACGCAAAACGTCATGGCCGCAGTGACAAGAGAACGGAAAAAGCACAAGCTGAATTGACCGAGAAATTTCTTGAACTGCGCCTGACACCAAAACTGATCGAGCAGTTGACGACGAACGTTCGCAGCATTATCGAGATGATCAGGTACGGCGAACGCAACATCATGAACCTCTGCGTCAAGACAGCCAAGATGCCGAGAAACGAATTTATTCAATCTTTCCCCGGTAACGAGGTCAACACCGACTGGATCAAGAAACTGGCGCGATCCAGAAAACCCTTTGCCCCGAAAATCAAGGAACTCAGGGACGATATCATCAAGATCCAGGAGAAGCTGGGTTCGGTGTTCAACGAAAGTAATCTGACAATTACCGAATTCAAGGAAATCAATCGCCGGGTTTCCATCGGCGAGGCCAAGGCACGGCGCGCCAAGAAAGAAATGGTCGAGGCCAACCTTCGGCTCGTGATTTCTATCGCCAAGAAATATACCAACCGCGGCCTTTTGTTCCTGGACCTTATCCAGGAAGGCAACATCGGCCTGATGAAGGCGGTTGACAAGTTCGAATACCGCCGCGGTTACAAGTTTTCAACGTATGCGACCTGGTGGATCCGGCAGGCAATCACGCGATCCATCGCGGATCAGGCGAGGACCATTCGTATCCCGGTTCACATGATCGAAACGATCAACAAGCTGAACCG
>JBFGPT010000043.1:0-8463 GCA_041564575.1 Gammaproteobacteria bacterium
AACCGGCGCAAACATCGATACTACAGTTACTCTGCACACCGCTTCGTGCGGGGTATTTTGTCAGGCACTCCTGATATACTGCCGGGACATGCCTGCCTGAAACAACCCGGGGAGATCAAGCAATGGAAGTTTCTACTTTTGTATTCTGGGGTGTGATCCTGGCCGTGATTGTTTACGGCGTCATGCTCTACAACAACCTGGTGTCACTTAAACACAATGTCGACAAGGCCTGGTCCAATATAGATGTCCTGCTCAAGCAACGGCATGATGAGTTGCCCAAGCTGGTGGAGACCTGCAAGCAATACATGAAATTCGAGCAGGAGACGCTGGAAAAGGTCATGCAGGCACGCACGGCCGTGTTCAATGCCCGCGAAAAGGGCGACATCGGCGCCCTGGGGCCCGCGGAAACGCAATTGCGCATGGGCCTGGGCAACCTGTTCGCCGTGGCCGAGGCCTATCCGGACCTGAAGGCCAACAACAACTTCACGCATTTGCAAAGCCGCATCTCCGGTCTGGAAAACTCCATCGCCGATCGCCGCGAGTTCTACAATGAAAGCGTCAACAATAACAATATTCGCATCGAACAGTTCCCGGATGTCATTGTTGCGCGCGCGTTCAACTTCGGTCCCAGGGAACTGCTTGAGTTCAGCGAGGAAGAAAAGAAAGACGTGGATATGAAAGAACTGTTCGAGTGATCGATACACGGTATGTCAGCGCTGGCCGAGTGGGCACGAACGGCCCCATCCGATAAATTCTGGCTCGTCACCGTTATTTTTTGCGGTCTCGCCGCCGCCAGCCTGATTGCCGCCATTGTCTTCTTTTACCGCAAACGCCTGTTCGAGGACCTGCCGACCTCGAAGATCCGCTCGGCCGCCATGGGTTACGTGGAATTCGACGGCATTGGCGAATTGCTGGAAGGTCCGCCGATCACGGCCCCGCTCACCGGCAGCACCTGTACCTGGTACGACTGCCACGTCGAGGAAAAGCGCAGTTCCGGTAAAAACTCCAGCTGGGTCACCATTCGCAAGGATCTCAGCGACGAAATTTTCCTGATCCGCGATGACACCGGGCAATGCGTCGTCGACCCGGAGGGCGCCAGGGTCACGCCGTCGGTCAAACATGTCTGGTATGGCAATACGCCACTGCCGCAATACCCGCCCGGGCCGGCCTCGAGTAAACCGGGCTGGAAACCGTCACTTCCCCTGGGCATGGGCCGATATCGTTACACGGAGAAACGCATGCACCCCGGCGATCCCCTGTATGCCATCGGCCTGTTCCGCACGGAGGGCGGCGCCGGTGGCAACTTCGACATCAACGAGGATGTGCGGGAACTACTGCGCGAATGGAAACGGGACGCGGACGCGATGCTGGCCCGCTTCGATACGAACCAGGACGGTGAGATCTGCATGGAGGAATGGCAGGCCGTGCGCGAGTCCGCCTTCAAGGAAGTGCACAAGCGTCATGCCGAGGAAAAGGTGTCCATGCCGGCCCACATCCTCGGCAAGACCTGTGACCGCCGCCGGCCGTATATACTGTCGGCGTTGCCCGAACCCGACCTGGTGATGCGTTACAAATACTTCTACCGCGGCGGCCTGCTGGCGTTTTTCGTCACCGGTGCATTCGCCAGCTGGTTGATCGGCCTGCGGCTTGCGGGATAAGCTGCCGCGCGATCAATCCGTTCATCAAAATAATTACATATTTAAACTGACCATGCCCGACAACAACCCCTTGCTTAACGCCCACGACCTGCCTGCCTTTGATCAAATCAAGCCGGAACACATGGTGCCAGCCATCGATCACCTGCTCGACAACAACCGCGCCAGGATCAAGGCACTGCTGGAATCCACGGTCGATTTCGAGTGGGAAAACTTCATTCAGCCACTGGAAGACATGGAGGATCGCCTGAACCGCGCCTGGTCGCCGGTCGGCCACCTGCACGGGGTCAAGGACAACGAGGAACTGCGCAAGGCCTACAATACCTGCATTGCCAAACTGTCCGACTATGCCACCGAGCTCGGCCAGAACGAGGCACTGTTCCGGGCCTACCAGGCGATCGCTGAAAGCGCCGGGTTCGATCAACTGTCAGCGGCGCAGAAAAAGATCATAGAGAACGCGCTGCGCGACTTCCGCCTGTCCGGCGTTGACCTGCCCGCTGACAAGCGACAACGCTTCAAACAATTGCAACAGGAGCTGTCCCGCCTGCAGACGCAATACGAGGAAAACCTGCTCGATGCCACCCATGCCTGGCAAAAGCACATCACCGATAAAGCGGTGCTGGCCGGTTTACCGGAGACCGTGTTGTCCTACCTGATGCAGAACGCGGCACAGAACAAGCTCGATGGCTGGCTGCTGACGCTGGATTTTCCCTGCTATATGCCGGTAATGCAGTATGCCGACGACCCGGAATTACGCCGGGAGATGTATACCGCCTACGCAACGCGCGCCTCCGCCGAGGCCGGCAACGACGCGAAATGGGACAACAGCCAGCTCATGGTGGACATCCTCAACCGGCGCCAGGAGGTGGCGCGGTTGCTCGGTTATGCGAACTACGCCGAGTTGTCACTGGCGAAAAAAATGGCAAGCGACACCGGCGAGGTCCTGTCATTTTTAAACAAACTGGCGGATAAATCGCAGCCGGTCGCCCGCGACGAGCTGCAGGAATTGCAGGCATACGCACGGGACAAGCACGGTTGTGAACACCTCGAGGTCTGGGACATCGCCTGGTACTCGGAAAAGCTCAAGCAGGAGACCTTCCGCTTTTCCGACGAGGACCTGCGCCCCTACTTCCCGGTACCGGCTGTGCTGGGCGGCTTGTTTACCGTGGTCCAGCGCCTCTACGGGCTGACTATCCGGCCACGCCACGGCATTGCGACCTGGCACGCGGACGTGCAGTTTTTCGATATCTTCGATACCGGTGACGAGTTGCAGGGCAGCTTTTATCTGGACCTCTACGCCCGCAAGCACAAGCGCGGCGGTGCCTGGATGGATGAATGTATCGTCCGGCGCCGGCATAGCAACGCCGTGCAGCATCCGGTGGCCTACCTGACCTGCAACTTCACGCCCCCGGTCGGTGCCGACCCGGCACTGATCACCCACGACGAGGTCATCACCCTGTTCCACGAGTTCGGTCACGGCCTGCACCATATGCTCACCAAGGTCGATTTCGCGGGCGTGTCCGGCATCAATGGCGTACCCTGGGACGCGGTGGAGCTGCCCAGCCAGTTTATGGAGAACTGGTGCTGGGAGCGCGAGGCGCTGGACCTGTTTGCCCGGCATTATCAAACCGGGGAGAAGATCCCGGCGGCGCTGTTCGGGAAGATGCACGCGGCGAAAAATTTCCAGTCCGGTATGCAGATGGTCCGGCAACTGGAATTTGCCCTGTTCGATTTCCAAATGTACCTGGACCCCGGTATCGATTCCGCAGCGGCCATCCAGCGGCACCTGGACGCGGTGCGCCAGCGGGTCGCCGTGATCCAGCCGCCCGCCTTCAACCGTTTCCAGAACAGCTTCTCGCATATCTTCGCCGGCGGCTACGCGGCGGGTTATTACAGCTATAAGTGGGCCGAGGTACTGTCGGCAGACGCCTTTTCCAAATTTGAAGAACAGGGTATCTTTAACACGGCCACCGGCCGGGAGTTCCTGCAGACCATACTGGAACAGGGCGGCTCCCGCGAGCCCATGGAGTTGTTCGTTGAATTCCGGGGGCGGGAACCAAGCGTCGAGCCCCTGTTGAGACACAGCGGTATTACGGCATAATCAGCACGAAGCAAGGAATCATTATGGGGACGATTATCCGCTACAGCCTGTTCATTCTGCTGCTGGCGCCGGTCACGGCGTCCGCGGAAATCGCCTATGTCATCGACCAGGTCAAGGTTGGCCTGCACCAGGACAACAGCCTCGACAGCCCGGTCATCAAGCTGCTGGCCACCGGCGCGGAACTGGAGGTGCTCGGCAGGAATGAACCCCTGTCCCAGATCAAGGACACGGACGGCGTGACCGGCTGGATCAAGAATGAATACCTGCAGGCTGAAAAACCCACCCGGCGCCTGTTCGAGGAAGTCAGCAGCCGCAATCAGCAACTGAAAAACGAGATCGCCAAGCTCAAGACACAACTGCAACAGAACGGGAACGATCAGCAACTCAAGACCCTGACCGAGGAAAACAAGGCCCTGAAGCAGGACATCAAGTCCGCCAGGCTCAAGGCCGGCGAACTTGAGGCGGAGTTGTCAAAACTCCGCAAGACCGCGGCCGCGGCGGACAATGGCGATAACCGTGAACTCTATACCCGTATCGCCACGCTGGAACAGGAAAAAGTCAGGCTTGAAGAAGAGCTGCAAGGCCTGCAAAACCCGCCCGAAGACAGCTCCCTGTCGCAGGACCTGATATCGTTGAAAAACCGCGGCGGCTACCTGAAACGCCATGCCTACTACCTGCTCGCCGCGTTGATTGCCGGCCTGGTCGCGGGCCTGCTGCTTTATGATGTCATCAACCGCCGCCGTCACAGCGGCTTCAGGGTCTGATCGGCGCCGGAATACCCCCGACATATGCTGAGTATCGCTACCTGGAACGTTAATTCCCTGCGCGTGCGCCTGCCGCATGTACTCGACTGGATCGACCAGCAGCAACCCGACATTCTCGCCTTGCAGGAGATCAAGCTGACGGATGATCAGTTTCCGGCCGAGGCAATCGCGGAAGTCGGCTACAGCGCTGTGTTCTGCGGCCAGAAAACCTACAACGGCGTCGCCACCCTGAGCCGGCAGCCGTGCAGCGGCCATCGCTGTGGCATCCCGGATTACGATGACCCGCAACAGCGCGTCCTGCTGGCCGACTACGGGGAACTCAGCGTGTTGAACCTGTACGTGCCGAACGGCTCCGAGGTCGGCTCCGGAAAATACGCCTACAAGCTGGACTGGTTTTCACGGCTGCATCCCTGGATCGAACAGCTTCTCCGGGAAAAGCGGCATCTCGTCATCGTCGGCGATATGAATGTCGCACCGGCCGACATCGATGTCCATGACCCGGATGAATGGACCGGCAAGGTATTGTGCAGCGATGCCGAGCGGGCCGAGTTCGAAAAGCTGATCGGGCACGGTCTGCTGGATTGTTTCCGCGCCCTTGAGCAGCCTCCCGAATCCTATTCCTGGTGGGACTATCGCGCCGCCGCCTTCCGCAGGAACCGCGGCCTGCGCATCGACCATATTCTCGCCAGCGCAGGACTCGGGCAGCATTTGCACAGCTGTGACATCGACAAGGCGCCGCGAAAGCTGGAACGGCCCTCCGATCACACGCCGGTCATCGCCCGTTTCGATATCTAGCCGGGCGGCGGGTTAAAGGTTTCGCGCGCTTGGCCCGACAACCTTTGATGAGCGTAATCATCGGCATGCATGAAGGTTATGAAAGATAACGACAAGGACGAAGAGCTGGATTTTGACCAGTGGGTCCGGCTGGCGCAGGAAAACCCGGAACGCTTCGAGGAACTGCGCCGCCAGCGCATCGAGGCAATGATAGCGCAGGCGCCTGAGGATATACGCAAGCGGATCGAGGGCCTGCAATGGCGCATCGACCAGTTGCGCCAGACTTCGAAAAACCCCATGGCCGCCTGCATCAGGATCTCGACAATGATGTGGGATTTCGTGCTGGGCCGCGATGGCCTGGTCCAGTCCATCGAAAACCTCGGCAAAACCCCTGAAGACCGGGATGGCGCCTTGAGAACGGATGCCCGCATCCTGGATTTTGGCAGGCCACGGGACCCGGACCCGCCGTGAAGCCCGGCAGCAGGCGCTCGGCGATTGATCCCGTGCCCCGATTCGAATAAACTCGCCCCCCCTGTATATCCGAACACCCAGACCGGTGGTTAGACAAGATGAAAACCGAGATTCACCCGGAATATAAAGAGATCGACGTAACCTGCAGTTGCGGTCATACGTTCAAGACCCGATCAACCCATACCAGTGAACTGCACCTTGATGTCTGTTCGCAGTGTCACCCGTTTTACACCGGCAAGCAGAAAATGCTCGATACCGCCGGACGGGTCGACAAGTTCCGCCGCAAATACGGTATGTAAATCCGCCAGATTCTGTAAAAAAGCGCCCACTGGGCGCTTTTTTTATGTCCCCACCTGCGCCTGCCGGAATTCGAATGAACTGATTTTTCATCGTAGCTGTCATAATATCCTGCATGATGAAAGCCGCCCGATACCTGCTGATACTTCTCGTCCTGGGTCAACTCACGGCCTGCGCCACCAACCCGGTCACCGGGTCGCAGGATATCGTCTTCATGAGCGAACAGCAGGAGATCGCCCTTGGCCGTAAAACCCACCAGGAAGTGCTGGCCGAATACGGCGTGTATGAAGACCCGGAACTGCAAGCCTATGTGCAACAGGTCGGCGATCGCCTGGCCCGCAAGAGTCATCGCAATAACCTGATCTACCGCTTTACCGTACTCGACAGCAAGGAGGTCAATGCCTTCGCACTGCCCGGCGGTTATATCTATATCACGCGCGGTCTCATGGGTTACCTGAAAACCGAGGCCGAGCTGGCCGCGGTACTGGGCCACGAGATCGGACATGTCACGGCGCGTCACTCGGTGCGCCAGTACAGCGCCACGCAAATGGCCAATATCGGCGCCACCCTGGGATCGATATTTATCCCCGGCATGAACAATGCCGCGGCCAGCCAGCTGGTACAGGTATTCGGCACCGCACTGTTGCGCGGTTACGGCCGTGATCATGAACTCGAGGCCGACCGCCTCGGTGCCGAATACCTGGCGGTAACCGGCTACGACCCGCAGGCCATGCTCGAGGTGATCGGCGTTCTCAAGAACCAGGAGGTATTCGAAACCCAGCGCGCCCGCGCCGAGGGCCGCGAGCCGCGCATATACCATGGCGTGTTCTCCACCCACCCGGACAACGACCAGCGCCTGCAGGAGGTCGTGGGTCACGCGGATGTGCTGAAGACACAGGCCGAACCCTACCTGGGCGAGGTTGCGTTCATGGAGCAGATCGATGGCGTGGTGTTTGGCGACAGCCCGAAAGAAGGTATCACCCGCGGTAACAATTTCTACCATGAAGCGCTTGGCTTCAGTTTCAGTTTTCCACAGGGTTGGCACATGACCAACCGGCCGGACCGCCTGATTATAAGTTCCCCGAACGGCGAGGCCATGCTGCAGCTTAGCGCGGAGGACCTGAACAAGCGTATCTCGCCCCGGCAGTTCATGATCGAGCGGCTTGGTCTCAGCAATCTCTCCAATGAAAGCGCGCTTAATATCCACGGCAACGAGGCCCATACCGCGACCTCGACCATTGACTCCAGTATCGGCCAGCGGCTGGCGCGCCTCACCGTCATCTATTTCGACAACAAGGCCTACATCCTCGGTGGCATCACCAAGGACCCACGCGCCATCGCCCAGTATGACGGCACCTTCCTCGCCAGTATGAAAAGCTTCCACGCACTGACGCCGAATGAGCAGATCCTGGCCAAGCCCCTGCGCTTGAAGACCGTCAATGTCGGCGACAGCCGCTATGCAACACTGGCCAGCCAGTCGCCCCTGGAACAGTATGCCGAGGAACAACTACGGCTGCTTAACGGCGACTATCCCAACGGCGAACCGGCCCCCGACAGACTCATAAAAATCGTCGAATAAGGCCTGCTTCCTGCGCCGCAACATCATAGGCTTAGCAGCGCTCGTTAATTTGGTCTGTGATTTTTAATCCTTAAGCTACTGCTGAAAAACGGTTTGCAATTTATCCACAAAAACGGTGGACAACTTTGTGGATGAAATCTTTTATGACCCTAAAAAAGGCTTTTAATACCGTCTATGTGACAGATCTGTTAATTTTTAACCAGTAAACGTTTTATTCATTATATTCAGATAGTTGTACGACTATATGCGGCTTGCAGGGGCATTGCCAGAGAACGATTTCTGCAAGCAACGGATGATTGCCATATATTGTGTATAAAAGCTGGCGGACAGCCCCAGAAATCCGGCTGAATGTGAACTATTTACAACAAGGGTCACTCTAATTCAGTGCAAGAAGACTTCCGCCCGCCTCCCTGGGCGGTAGAAGAACCCGGTCTCCCCAGCCGGGTATATTTCGGCCCCGGAATGCCTACCTCCCCTTGACAGCCCGGGGCCTTTTTTTGCCCGCGTTTCTACCATGCAAACCAGCCATCGAGCGTGCCAGTCAGCTCCTCCAGGCCGGTGCGCCTGAGCGCGGAGAAGATCTGCAGGCTGGTTCCCGCGGCCATAGCCCCGCGCAGCCTGTGCAACTGGTTCAGCGCCGCCCCGCGTGACAGCTTGTCCGCCTTGTTCAACAACACGTGGCAGGGCAAGGCGTTGGCCCGGCACCAGTCCTGCATTTGCAGGTCCGTGGGCTTGAACCCGTGGCGGATATCCACCACCAGGACCAGGCCGCGCAGGGACTCCCGGCCGCCGAAATAACCCTCAAGCAATTCGCCCCAGTGC
>JBFGPT010000044.1:0-8408 GCA_041564575.1 Gammaproteobacteria bacterium
CCGCCCGCCTGCGCAGCCAGCCGCCAGTGGCCGAGGACCTCGCGCGGTTCGAGTCCGGGGCGAAGGAAAAGCACGTCGACCTGGCCATCCGCTATTCCCATTTCTTCGGCGACTGGGATATTGGCCTCGCCCATTTCTATGGCACCAGCCGCGAGCCAAGATTGCTGCCGGGTCTGGACGCCGGTAACAACCCGGTGCTGGCGCCGTTTTATGACACCATTCACCAGACCTCGCTGGATCTGCAGGCGACCAAGGGCAACATGCTGTGGAAACTGGAGGCCCTGCACCGCAGCGGCCAGGGCGAGACCTATAACGCCGTTGCGGGCGGTTTCGAATATACCTTCGTCGGCTTCATGGGCACGGTCATTGACCTCGGCCTGCTTGGTGAATATCACTACGATGACCGGGGCGAATCGGCGCCGACCATCTTCGAGGATGACATCGGCCTTGGGGCCAGGCTGGCCTTCAACGACGCCCAGTCGAGCGAGGCGCTGGCCGGCATCATCTGGGATCGCAATACCGGCGGGCTGTTCTATAACCTGGAGGCCTCGCGCCGTCTCAACAATCACTGGTTCCTCGAGTTACAGGGACGTTTCTTCATGGATCAGTCGCGTTCCGACCCGGCCTTCAGCATCAGCCGCGATGACTACATCGAGTTGTTCCTGACCTACAACTTTTAGTATCTGTCTGAATATTCAAGCCGTTTCCGGCGTCAGCGCGGCGCATTCCGGCATGCCTTTGATCCAAATTATCTCGAAACGGCGATAAGCCTTGCATGGGGCCCGTCACGCCCTCTATCATCCGGTCAACAAGAATCCATAATCAAAATAAGAAAACTTCAACCTCTGCGGGGAAAATCTCATGCCTTTTCATCACGGCAAGAATCTGTGCAGTCAGGGCTTGTCATCCAAAGCTCTGTTCACCGGTTACCTCACCGTTGTCGCGGTCGGCTACCTCATGGCCCTGGTACAAATCCTGTTTACCCACGGCATGGCGGATGGTGAATTCGGCCTGTCCCGTGACGATATCGTCTTCAGTTATTACGGCAACCGCTCGGGATCGGTGCTGGAAAACAAGCTGAACGGCTCCATGAGCGCCATGGCGCCCGAGGAGGAACGCCGCAAGATCATCCACTGGGTACACAAGGGCGCCGGTGACGAGTTCTACAACAAAGAGATCAAACCTATCATCGAGCAACGCTGTGTTATGTGCCATAGCGCAAGCTCGGACCTGCCCATCCCGGACTTCACCCAGTACGAGAATATCCGGAAACGCGCGGAAACGGACACCGGCATCACTTTTTCCTCGCTGACCCGGGTGTCACACATCCACCTGTTCGGTATCGCCTTCATCTTCATGTTCGTCGGCCTGATCTTTACCCTGGCCGCCGGCGTGCCGAAATATCTCAAGGCCTTTTGCCTGCTGATGCCCTACCTGTTCCTGCTGATCGACATCGCCTCCTGGTGGCTGACCAAGCTCAACCCCAATTTCGCCTGGCTGGTCATGATCGCCGGCGTGGCCATGGCGCTGGCCTTCAGTTTCATGTGGATCGTATCTATGTACGAAATGTGGATACTGCCGCATCTGCGGCCGGACATGCGCGACGCGACCCTGGACGAGTAAGGAGATCAGGTGCTGGCGAAACCGCTGCGCCTGCCGGCATACCAGGAACCGCAACAGGCGATTATCAGGTTCACCGCCAGCCCGTACAGGCCGGGATGAAAGCCGTACAGCTTGCCGCCCTGCACCGCGGCGAATCCGCCGTAGGCCAGCAACAGGGCGATGACCACGCCGGCGCAAAGTCCGAAAACGACCGGCCCGGCCTTCAGTCCCTGCCAGTGGATCCCCAGCATGAAGGCCGGCACCAGCTGGATCAGCAGGTCAAACTTGCGATCCAGTAACTGGATCAAGGAGGCCTTGTCCTGCAGGTAGATCGCCAGCCAGACCAAGCAGGCCACCAGCCCCCAGGACACGAGCTTGCCGACTCGGGTCAGGGTCGCCTGCGGCGCCGTGCGATCGATCAACACCGCGTAGATATCCTTGCTCAACATCGAGGAGATGCTCAGCAGGGCCGAATCGGCCGTCGACATCATCGCCGACAGGGCGGCGGCAAACAGCACCACCACCAGCCAGTAACCAAACCCCGAGTGCTGCTGGATATCGGCCAGCATCACAGTGAGGATTTGATCGCTTTCGACCCCGGTCAGTCCCGGATACCAGGCAATCGCGTAGATACCGGCCGTGACCGCAATCAGGGTCGTTACAAACGGGATGAAGACCATGACGCCCAGCCCCTGGCGCAGGACCTTCGCCGAGCGCGCCGCGTAGATGCGCTGTATGGCTTGCGGGTACAGCGCACCGGCAAACCCCACCAGAAGGATATAGCTACACCACTCGCGCAAGCGTTCCGGCCCGGGCCAGGCCAGCCTGGCGCGGATCTCCGCATCCGCTGAAGACTGGATTGCCTGCGTGGCCACACCCAGGGAACCGAACTTCTGGTACAGCACGAACAGCAGGATCATGAAACCGGCCATCAACACCGCACCCTGGATGGCGTCGGTCCAGGCTATCGCCCGGATACCCCCCAAGGTCCCGTAGATCACCATGATCAGGGTCAACAGGATCACGCCGTAGTTGAAGGCCAGCACCGGATCACCCGGCGTCAGGCCCTGCATGGCGCGCCCCATCGCCATGAGCTGCGCGAGTAAAAAGTTGGCCAGCACCACGACCATGATCACGGTCGCGATCAGGTTCAGGCCGGAATGGGCATAGCGGTGTTGCAGGAAATCGGTTGGCGTGACAAAGCCGTGCTTTCTCGCCAGTGCATACAGCTTTGGTGCATAGATCAGATAACAGACGATGATGGCGGTCATGAAATGCACGCTCATGATCCAGGCGTAGCCGATGCGGTAAGTCTTGCCGGTATAGCCGAAAAAGGTGTTGCCGCTGTATTGCGTGGCGTACAGGGTCAAAAACAGGATCACGAAACCGAAACTCGAACCGGCGAGATAAAAATCCGCCAGTGTATTTTCACGGCGGGCGCGGTAACCCAGCCAGCCGATGCCGATCAGGGAACCGAGATACAGGCCGATGAAGATCCAGGCCCCCGCATGAAACGGCAACAGCTCATTCATCGGGCCATTGCATGCGCAGCAGTAACCAGGCGGTGAATAGCGAAATGATGAACGAGAACAGCAGTGCCGTGCCGACCCAGAGCGGCATGCCGAGCACGAGGCGCGGATCTTCGGGCAGGTACCAGGGGATCGCCAGGCCAAACAGGACCAGGTAAATCAGAACAATGGTTCTGACGGACAGCGGCATGCGCTTCAGGGTTTGAACTGGTCCTGTAACGACAGGTATTCCGGCAGGCCCAGGATATCCTTGATCTCGTCGAAGCCGACCATTTTTTCCTCCAGCGCCCGGGTGTGACCGTCGCGCCTGAAGACCTCGGCCATCTCGCGCATGGCCTTCGCCGTAAGCAACACCGAATCGATCGGCGAGACCAGGAACTTGAAGCCAATCTCCTCGAGTTCACTGGCCGTCAGTATCGGCGTCTTGCCGAAGATCAGCATGTTCACCAGCGTCGGATATTCAACGCGTTTGCAGATGGTCTCCAGTTCATCGATGCTGAGCGGCGCCTCGATGAAGGCGACGTCGGCGCCGGCATCACAGTAACGGTTGACGCGATCGATCGCCTCGTCCAGGTCATGCGTGCCGCGGGCGTCGGTACGGGCAATGAACACGAAATCCGGATCGTTGCGCGCACTGTTGGCCGCCTTAAACTTGCTGACCATATCGTCGGCCTCGATAACCTGGTTACCGCCGAAGTGACCGCAGCGTTTCGGAAAGGCCTGGTCCTCAAGGATGATCCCGGCGGCGCCGGCACCCTCGAATTCCTCGACACAACGCATGACGTTATGCAGGTCACCGTGGCCGGTGTCGGCGTCCGCGATCAGGGGCACGTTCAAGCGGTGCGCCATGCGCCGCGAAGCATCGACCATTTCCATGAGACCGAGAAAATTCAGGTCCGGGTACCCGGTGAGACTGGCGCTGGTGCCGAATCCGCCCATGAAAACGGTTTCGAAACCGGCCTGCTCGATCATGACGGCACTCAACACGTCATGCGCGCCGAGTGAGCGGATGATGCCCGGCTTTTGCATCAATTCACGTAATTGTTTCGCGGGATTTCTGACGTCTGACATGGCGCTCTCCGGAACCTGTTGTCTGTTTATACGTAGTTATCAAGCAACACCAACCGCGGGTTTCGCAGTTTCGCGCGTGAAAATTTATAATACCTCAAATCAATCAATTTAGAGGGGTTTGTCATGGCGGAAGCAAAGGGCAGCATACTGCTCGGCATGTTCTGGATGCTGGTGATTTCATTGTTACTGTTCTGGTTGCCCGGCATCGGCAGCCTGATTGCCGGCATCGTCGGCGGTAAACAGGCCGGTGGCGTCATGGCCGGCTTGCTCGCCGCCCTGCTGCCGGGCCTGGTGATTGCCGTGGCGCTGTTCGTTGGCGGCACCATGCTGACCGCCCTGCCGCTGGTCGGTGCCCTGCTTGCCGGCGGCGGCATCCTGCTGTATGTGATTTACGTTCCCGCGCTCTTGATCGGCGCCCTGATTGGCGGCCTGATGGCCTGACCCGCGGCACCCTGGGATCAAAACAGGAACAGCTGTTCGCCGTTATCCAGCCGCACCGGCTCCACCAGGTTTGAACCGGTGATGCCCAACAGGCGAATCGGCCGCCGTCCGGCCTCGGTCTTGTCCAGCAGTCGCAGTCCGGTCGTTGCCAGTGTTTGGACGTCGTTACAGGCCTGTTCGCGCGTGTGGCTGCGCGTGATCTGTTCGAAGTCCGCGTATTTCACCTTCAGGGTTATGGTCCGCACCGCCAGTTCCCTGGCCTGCAGGCTGTTGGCGACGCGTTCGGCCAGATGTGCCAGGCATTCCCGCAGACTGTCCAGCGCGGTCACATCGCTGGCCAGGGTGGTTTCACTGCCGAGCGATTTGCGGATGCGCGAGGGATTGACGCGGCGGTGATCGATACCGCGGGCAATGGTGTAATAGTAAAATCCGGCCTTACCGAAATTTCGCACCAGCGCCTCTTCGCTCTGGCGGCGCAGGTCGGCACCATTGTGAATACCGAAACTTTTCATCTTCGCCTCGGTGGCGCGGCCGATCCCGAAAAACTTGCGGATCGGCAATTGCGCGATGAATTCCATGGCCTGCTCGGGCCGGATCACGTACAAGCCGTCCGGCTTGTCCATGTCCGAGGCAACCTTGGCAAGAAACTTGTTGTACGACACCCCGGCGGAGGCGGTCAGCCCGGTCGCCTCGCGGATCGCCTGCTTGATTTGTTTCGCCATGCGTGTGGCCGAGCCCTCACAACAGGGCTGCCCGGTGACGTCCAGGTAGGCCTCGTCCAGTGACAACGGTTCAACCAGGGGACTGTACTGCTGGAAAATATCGCGGATCTGCGCCGACACCGCCCGATACACCTCGAACCGCGGCCGCAGGAAGACGGCCTCGGGACACAGGCGCCGCGCCCGTGCGGACGGCATGGCCGAGTGAATGCCGTATTTTCTCGCCTCGTAACTGCAGGCGGCGACAACGCCGCGTTGATCCGGCGCACCGCCGACAATGACCGCTTTGCCCTGCAATTGCGGCTGGTCGCGTTGTTCGACAGAGGCGTAGAAAGCATCCATATCTATATGAATGATCTTGCTTTTAGCCACAATATGTTGTGTATTTTCCGATCTCATTCCCCTATAATTTGCGGTAATTCTTGCTGTGGCGTTATTTTGAACCCGGTATAGAATAAGCTCAACCTGATGAATTCATTAGATTAAAAGTCGTCTCGTACGAGGGGGAATCCGGCGATGAGAATCCTTCACGCCCAGCTCAAACTCATTTCCTTGGTCATTCTTGCCAGCCTGTCACCCGCCCTCAGCGCCGGGCCACTGGAAGACAATGCCGCCCGCATCAAGGCGCAGGCCGAACAGGGCGATGCCAAGGCCCAGTCGCATCTGGGTTATCTCTATTATGTCGGTGAAGGCGTGCCGCAGGACTACGGCAAGGCCGTGGAATGGTACCGCAAAGCCGCGACCCAGGGAGACAAGGATGCCCAGTACAACCTTGCCGTGGCCTATGCCTTCGGTGAAGGCGTCAAACAGGACCTGAAAGAAGCAAGTATCTGGTACCGGCGCTCCGCTGAACAGGGGCATGTCATCTCGCAGTACAGCCTCGGCTTGTCCTATGCCTATGGCGAGGGCGTACCGCAGGATTCCGCCGAGGCCGTGCGCTGGTTTAAACAGGCCGCCGAGCAGGGCTATGTACGCGCCCAGGTACAACTCGGCAGCGCCTATCACACCGGCGAGGGCGTTGAGCAGGATTACGCCCAGGCTATTCACTGGTACCGCATGGCGGCCGATCGCGGCGATGCCACTGCGCAATACAACCTCGGCGCCCTGTACCGCTCCGGCAAGGGCGTCGAGCAGAATTACCAGCAGGCCATCCGCTGGTTCACCATGGCCGCCGACCAGGGCTATGCCGCCGCCCAGAACGAACTGGCCAGCATGCAACGCTCCGCCGGCAACGTGGCAACGCGGCCAACTCCGCAGATGCGGCCCGGTTCGGCGGATACCACACCCGGCGTAAGTGCCGCACCTGCTGACAGCAGCAGCGTCGTAACCGCTACCGAAACCAGTTCGCCGATCGCCACCGAGGCCACTGCAGTTGCCAGTGCACCGGCCACGGATGCAGACAGCGAGGCTGGCACCGGTGAAACCGTTGCCGTCAGCCAGAAACCGTTGGCTGCGAGCAGTCTGAAATCCGCCGACGGCATCGGCCAGCCGGTGGCCAGTACCGCCGCACCCGAACAGGACGAGAATGCCGGCAAAGGCGGCCTGTTTGGCGCCCTGGGCAGCCTGTTTCAATCCCGGGACGAGCCGGCCCGCATCGAGGTCGAAGCCGTGCCAGATGTCGAGATCAACACGGCCGCTGCGCCCGCGCCTGTCCGCGAACAGACGGTCGTCGAGGACAAGGTCGAGGTGATCGCCAATATGCCGCAAACCGATACCATCGTGCGCGCGGCGCCGGACGATGAAATGGCACTGGAATTCAACGCGGCCGATGCGGATAACACGGAAACCGGGGCTGCAAGCGATGGCACCGCGATATCCGGGGCGGTAATGACACAGAGCGTGGCAACCGACGACACCGATGAAGACAGCGAAGAAGAAGGCTTCTTCAGTCGCCTGTTCGGCAGTTCCAAAAAACCGGCGGAGGAAACCCAGCCTGAAACACTTGCGCTTGCCCAGCCCGCACCTGAAGTCAGCACCACGACGACAACCCGCGGGGATGCGCAGGATTACTCCGTGTCCAGTGGCCGGCAGGCGCTGACCGCGGGCGACTATGAAAAGGCCGTGGCACAGTTTCGTCCGCTGGCCGAAGCCGGTGATGCCGAGGCACAGTCGCACCTGGCCTCCATGTACTATGTCGGCCGCGCCGTCGACAAGGACTACAAACAGGCCTTTGACTGGTACCGACGTGCGGCCGAACAGGGCCATGTCGATTCGCAGTACAGTATCGGCAACATGTATTTGCTGGGTGAAGGCGTGCAACAGAGCAACAATCTCGCCGCACTGTGGTACAGCAAGGCGGCCCAGCAGGGGCATGTGGCCGCGGAGAATAACCTGAACAGTCTCAAGCGCATGGTGGAACACAGCGGTGATACGCTGAATTTTGAGCAGGAGACGGAAGTCGCGGCCCTGTCCCCGTCCCCCGCGCCACCGCCAGAACCCGTGGTGGTGGCCACGATTCCGGTCAGCGATGAGGCCGCCGAACCCGCGGTGCCCGTCACCACCAACATGCCGGAGACCGATGCCATCGTGCGCGCCGTTGACACCGCTGAGATGGATACCGCGAATATCGCGGAAACCCCGGACGCGACCGGTGCCCCGGCGGAAGCGATCAGTGAAGACGAGGACAGCGGCGGCATCGGCGGTTTTTTCAGCCGCCTGTTCGGCGCTACGGATGAAACACCGGATATCGTTGAGCAAGGGACTGTGAGCGAAAATGCGGAAGCCAACCTGGCAGCCACCGATCAATCCTCCGCTCAAACCGAAGAAACACAGGTCCGTGCCTTCGGCATCGAATCGGCCCCGGTATCTGAACCGCTGTCCAGCGGTCTCGCCACCTCAGACGCTGGCGATGTGACCCCGCCGGTGGAGGTCGCCGAACCCGAAAACATCGACACGGTGGTTGCGGCCGATCCGGTGGCGCAACCGTCCGTGGAACCGGGCACCACCGCCGATTCGAGGCCCGGTTTTTTTGAAAAATTGTTTGGTCCCGCAAGTACACCGCAGGCAACGGCCGACCAGGACGAGCCGCCGGTGGAAAGCCCCGCCG
>JBFGPT010000045.1:0-8380 GCA_041564575.1 Gammaproteobacteria bacterium
CAGGGTGAAATTGTTATCATGCAATTGCCCGGACAGATCGGCGGGCCGAGGGAGATGCAATGTGACCGGGAACTGGTACGGGATGGAAAAAACTGGAGTGTCAGGCCAATTGACTGAGCGGTGACGGAGCCAAAGAAAGAGAATAAAAATGGGGAAAAATGTAGTTGTTATAGGTACACAGTGGGGTGATGAGGGCAAGGGCAAGCTGGTTGATCTGCTGACAGAAAACGTGGCTGCAGTGGTTCGTTTTCAGGGCGGACACAATGCCGGCCACACCGTGGTCATCGAGGGTGAAAAAACCATCCTGCACCTTATCCCGTCCGGTGTCTTGCGCGACGGCGTCCTCTGCGTCATCGGTAACGGTGTGGTACTCAGTCCCGCCGCCTTGCTGGAAGAGATCCGTATGCTGGAGGACAAGGGCCTGCCGGCGCGCGATCGGCTGAAGATTTCCGAAGCCTGCCCCCTGATACTCCCGTACCATATTGCCCTGGACCAGGCGCGCGAGAAGGCCAAGGGCAAGGCGGCCATCGGCACCACCGGACGCGGTATCGGACCGGCCTACGAAGACAAGGCGGCGCGTCGCGCCCTCAGAGTCGGCGATCTGCGCCATCGCGAACGTTTTGCCGCCAAGCTGGGCGAGGTGCTGGATTTTCATAATTTCTGCCTGAAAAACTATTTCAAGACGAAAACCGTTCCTTTTGAGCAGACGCTCGACGAGGCCTTGCTGCTGGGCGAGGAATTGATTCCCATGATGGCCGATGTCACCGAGTTGCTGGATGCCATGCAGGGGGCGGGACATAACATTCTTTTCGAAGGCGCCCAGGGTACCTTGCTGGATATCGATCACGGGACCTATCCCTTTGTCACCTCGTCCAATACCACCGTGGGGGGCGCGGCGACCGGGACCGGAGTCGGGCCGACATGTTTCGATTATATTCTCGGCATTACCAAGGCCTATACCACCCGGGTCGGCGCCGGTCCGTTTCCGACCGAGCTGTTTGACGAAATGGGCGAACACATGGCGCGCCGCGGACATGAGTTCGGCGCCACCACCGGGCGGCCCAGGCGCTGCGGCTGGTTCGATGCAGTTGCGTTGCGGCGCTCACGGCAGATCAACGGCCTGTCGGGCCTGTGCATCACGAAGCTGGATGTACTGGATGGCCTGGAATCCATCCAGATCTGCACCGGCTATGAGTCCGGCGGCACGCAACGCTCAACCACCCCCAGCGGTGCGGATCTGCTGGCCGATTGCACGCCGGTGTACGAGGAGATGCCGGGCTGGAACGAAAACACCTGCGGTCTGCGCAAGTATGAGGATTTACCGGTAAATGCCCGCAACTACCTCAAGCGCATCGAGGAGATTACGGATACTCCCGTGGATATCATCTCGACCGGGCCGGATAGGGAAGAAACCATCATTCTCCGCCACCCACTGAAGTAGCCTCCCTTGAACAGGCAATCTACACAGGTCACCGTTTTTCGCTGTCTCTGTGTATGCGGCTTGATCGTCGTAAGCCTGGCGGCGGGTCCCCTGTCCGCGACGGGACTTTCCATCATCGCGCCGCTTGCCGGGGAGTCACTGTTACTGGACATCGCCGCCGCGGGACAAAAACTCGTGGCCGTAGGCGAGCGTGGTCACGTGCTGGTGTCTGACGATGACGGTGAAGACTGGCAACAGGTGCAAGTGCCCACGCGATCAACACTGACCGGTGTCTATATGCTCGATGAACAATACGGCTGGGCCGTGGGTCATGATGCCGTGATCCTGCGCACTACCGACGGAGCACTGAGCTGGCAACGTGTATTTTATGACCCGGAACAGGAACGGCCTTTGCTCGACGTCTGGTTCGCCGACCGGCAGTATGGATTTGCCATCGGTGCCTACGGGTTTTACCTGGAATCCACTGACGGCGGTAACAGCTGGAACGAACGCATCATTGCCGAGGAAGACTTTCACCTGAACCAGGTCAGCAACGCTGACGGTGAACACCTGATAATTGCCGGCGAGGCCGGCAATATTTATATGAGTTCCAACCGTGGCCGGGACTGGGAAACGCTGGAGTCACCCTATCACGGCTCGTTTTTTTCCGTGAAGATCCTGGCGGAGGATATCTATGTGCTTGCCGGCCTGCGCGGACATTTGTTCAAATCCATCGATGGTGGTATCCACTGGCAGCAACTCGAGTCCCGTACCGGCGACATGCTGACTGATATCATGCAGGCTGGTGACGATGATTTCATTGTCGTGGGTCTGGACGGTGCACTGTTGCGCCAGCACTCCTCTGGCGAGATGGAATACCGTTTTTTACAGAACCGTAAAGGCATGACGGCCATCGCTGCCAACAGCCGAGGTGAAATCTTCGCCGTCGGTGAGGGCGGTATCGAGAAACTGCCCTTGCAAATCAATCCGCCCGGAGCGCCATGACAGACACCCCGTCCAACAGGCTGCTCGACGTGCTGGAAAATACCATATTTTCCAATCGCGGCGTAATCCTGGGCCTGTTTGTGCTGGTCACCATATTGATGTTGTTCTCGGCCATGCGACTGAAGGTCGATGCCGGTTTCAGCAAGTTGTTACCGCTGAAACACGAATACATGGAAACCTTTGTCAAGCACCGGCAGGAGTTTGGCGGCGCCAACCGCGTGGTCATAGCCCTTGTTGATGCGCAGGGTAATATCTTTAACAAACCTTTTTTCGAAAGCCTTAAAAAAGTTACTGACGAGGTATTCTTCATTCCCGGCGTCGATCGCACCCGGGTTTATTCCCTGTATACACCGAATGTACGGTTTACCGAGGTCGTCGAAGATGGCATTGCCGGCGGCAATGTCATCCCGGATGACTTCCGGCCGGATGATGCCGGTTTTGACCGCGTGCGCAACAATATACTCAAATCAAACTACATGGGGCGGCTGGTGGCCAATGACTTCAGTGGTGCCATCGTCAGCGCGGTCCTGCAGGAGGTCAACCCGAATACCGGGGAAAAACTCGACTTCATCGAGGTTGCGAAACAACTGGAAGACAAGATCAGGCAAAAATACAGCCGGGACGGGCTGTCAATCCACATCATCGGTTTTGCCAAGGTGATAGGGGATATCAGCGCTGGCGCGAAGCGCGTGGTCATGTTTTTCGGCATCGCGTTTCTGATCACGTTATTGCTGGTGTTGTTCTACACGCAGTCACTGCGGCTGACCCTGATCCCCCTGGCATGCTCGCTGGTTGCCGTTATCTGGCAACTGGGCCTTTTGCCCCTGCTGGGATTTGGTATCGATCCTATGTCGATCCTGGTGCCGTTCCTGATCTTCGCAATTGGTGTCAGTCACGGGGTGCAGATGGTCAGTGCCTGCCGTACGGAAGTGTATCTCGGCGCCGATGCCGACCATGCCGCACGCAACAGTTTCCGGCGTCTTTTGCTGCCAGGCGGGATTGCGTTGGCCAGTGATACCATCGGTTTTATCACCATTCTGTTCATTGAGATACGCATTATCCAGGAAATGGCTGTGACGGCTTCGCTGGGCGTGGCGGTTATCATTTTGACCAACCTGGTGTTGTTGCCGCTGTTATTGTCCTGTCTGAAATTTGATCAGGCCTATCGTGACAAATTGTATGGCAGGGCCAACCGCCTGCGGCGTTTCTGGTTATGGCTGTCCTACCTGACGCGCAAAAAAACGGCCCTGTTTACCATAAGCATGTCCGTGCTATTGCTGGTCATTGGCGGTATGCAGGCCACGCAGGTCAAGATCGGCGATCTGCACAGGGGCGTGCCCGAGCTGCATCATGATTCACGCTACAACATCGACAGCGAGGTCATCAGTCAACGGTTTTCCATCGGCGTGGATGTGCTGTCCGTCATCTCGGAAAGCGTCAAGGAGGCCTGCATCCAGTACGGTATCATGAAAACTATCGACGACTTTCACTGGCATGTGAGAAACGTCGAGGGCGTGCAATCGGTGGTATCCCTGCCGGGTATCGCCAAGCGCATCAACGCCGGCTGGAATGAGGGCTATCCGAAATGGCAGATCCTGCCACGAAACCAGCAAGTACTGGTGCAATCCGTGGCCTATGTGGATACCAGCAGTGGACTGCTGAATTCGGATTGCAGCGTGATACCGGTATTGATTTTCACCGAGGATCACAAGGCAGAAACGATTGAACGCATCGTGAATGAAATAAAGGCCTATGAGGCGGCCCATGAGAATGAAAACGTCGAGTTCAAACTTGCCACCGGTAATGTCGGCGTGATGGCCGCCACCAACGAGGCCGTGGCCGCGGTGCAGTTTACCATCCTGGCCTATGTGTTCAGCGCGATCATTGTGCTCTGCCTGATCAGCTTCCGGTCATTTACCGGCATGCTGTGTGTTGTATTGCCCCTGGGACTGGTGTCGATCCTGGCCTATGCGCTCATGAGTCTGCTGGAAATTGGCCTCAAGGTCTCCACCTTGCCGGTCGTTGCGCTGGGTGTCGGCATCGGCGTGGACTATGGCATTTATATCTTCAGCCAGTTACAGGGCATCATGAAACGCGGCAAAAGCCTGCAGCAGGCCTTCACGCTGACCTTGCAAATGACAGGTAACGCTGTCCTGTTTACCGGGGTCACCCTGGCCATCGGTGTCGGTACCTGGATCTTCTCGCCATTGAAATTCCAGGCGGATATGGGGATCCTGCTGACCTTCATGTTCCTGGTGAACATGCTCGGCGCCATACTCCTGCTGCCGTCACTGGCGGCGTGGATTTACCGGCCTGTTCAAGGCAGGACCACGGACAGGTATTTTCGTGAATGTGATGTTGCAGACGGACAGGAGGATACCGGCAACAAGCCCGGTTAACAGCAAATCAGCGTGCTGGACGGCGCGCAATCAGAAGCGCAATTTATTCAGCTTACGGTATCCGGCGTCTGGGCCGGGCCAGGCTCTGGTTCGGTGGTTTGCCGCTGACTGATTTCCGCGTACCAGAGATCGTGATGCTGTTTTGCCCAGGTGGTATCCACCTGCCCGGTTGTCATGCCTTCAAGGGCGCCTTCAGTGCCGATGGTGCCGATGTAGATATGCCCCAGTGAAAATGAAATCAACACGATGGCGAGCACGGCATGGGCCAGGTGCGCCAGTTGAATGAGTTCGCGTTCCTGGTCGAAATTGGGAAAGTCCAGTATCAGCCCGCTGACCGCGACCCCGAGTCCCGCGAAAACCAGGGTCCAGAACCAGGCCTTTTCACCGGCATTCATACGTCTGGCCGAGGGGTGCCTGTCTCCGATCATGCCGCCGAACTGTAAACACCACTGGATATCGGTCTTGTCCGGGATGTTATGTTTGATCCACCTCAGGATCATCAGGCAAAGCCCGACGATAAAGAAAGGACCGGCGATATTGTGAACCCATTTGCACAGCGTGGCATACACCGAGAACAGCTCATGGCCGAGCAGGGGAATGAGCAGGGCGCGCCCGTACAGCAGGCTCAGGCCTGTGATGGCCAGCAGGATGAATAATATGGCCGTTGACCAGTGTAATACCCGCTCCTGCCGGTTCCAGCGCTCGACGGTGTTACCACTGCGCGGGTGGGTCAATTCCACCTTGCCGCGATACAGATAAAAGCCGGCCAGCGCGAATACGGTGACAGCCATCAGCCAGACACCGTAGGTGGCGATGGGGCCGTTGCGCAGTTGTCGCCAGACCTCGCCGCTGCCCTGGATCAATTCATTGGTTTCACGGCCGCTGACCGCGGAGTAACCTTTATCATTGGCGCGTACAAGGCGCCAGTAATCGGAACGTGGATTGCTGTCTTGCGCAGCCAGGCTGATATCAATGAGAGAGAGATTGACCGAGGAGGCAATGCCCACCAGGGTCACAACGGCCAGTAACAGCAACATGCACTGCCGTGCCCGTCCGGAAAATCCATGACGTCTCACTTGTGCCGGTCCTGTCCTGGTAAGTGCAATTTGATCATGCCGTTTAGCCGTGTGATTCAGCGATCGGTCTGCACGTCGAGGATGCGCTGCCGCAGGATTTCCTCACGCTCGGCCGGTGTTTGCTCATGCTTGTCGACCTTGCCCTTGTACACTCCGGGTTCGTGCAGGGTCACGTCCGTGCTCTCATAACATCCGGCGACCAGCAGGCAGACCAGCAGCCCCGCAATGGTCCATGCGCATTTCATCTTGCAAGTATGAAGCGGCATTTTGCTCAGTCCTTGTAGGCCGTGTGCCAGCCCCAGGTGTCGGGCTTGCCTTCCCGGCGGGTCACGCGTTCGCGGTAGATATCGGCGACCTGGTCACCATCACCGGCCAGCAATGCCTTGGTGGCGCAGACCTCGGCGCACAGCGGAAGTTTGCCCTCGGCCAGGCGGTTACGCCCGTATTTTGCAACTTCTTCCTGGGAATGATCCGGTTCGGGACCTCCCGCGCAAAAAGTGCACTTGTCCATCTTGCCGCGGGCGCCGAACAGGCCGGTCTGCGGGTACTGCGGTGCGCCGAACGGACAGGCATAAAAACAGTATCCGCAACCGATACAGATGTCCTTGTCATGCAGGACCACGCCGTCCTCCGTGGTATAGAAACAATCGACCGGACAGACGGCGGCGCAGGGTGCGTCGCTGCAATGCATGCAAGCCACGGACAGCGAACGTTCGCCCGGTTCGCCGTCGTCGATGGTGACGACCCGGCGGCGGTTGACGCCCCAGGGTACTTCGTGTTCATTCTTGCAGGCGACGACGCAGCCGTTACATTCGATGCAGCGTTCCGTATCGCAGAGAAATTTCATTCGTGCCATATCGTGGTCCTCGTAATGGGGCTCAGGCCTTGCGCAGGCGGCATAGGGACACCTTGGTCTCCTGCATGGCCGTGACCGAGTCATAGCCGTAAGTGAAAATTGTGTTACACGATTCGCCCAGGATGTAGGGATCACACCCTTTGGGATATTTATGCCGGCGATCCTCGCCCTGCAGGTGCCCGCCGAAATGATACGGCATGAACACCACGCCGGGCGCGACGCGGCGGGTGACGAAGGCCATGACCTTGATGCGCGCGCCTTCAGGACCCTCGACCCAGCACTGTTCGCGGTGGCGGATGCCGGCATCGTTGGCGTCGGCGGGGTTGATCTCGACGAACATGTCCTGCTGCAATTCCGCCAGCCAGGCGGTGGAGCGCGATTCCTCGCCGGCGCCCTCATATTCGACCAGGCGACCGCTGGTCATGACGATGGGGAAATCCTTCGAGACATCCCGGGCCTGTACCGATTGATAGCGTGTCGGCAGGCGGAAAAAGTACTTGCGGTCCTCATAAGTCGGGTACTTTTCCAGCAGTTCGCGGCGGTTGGTATACAGCGGTTCGCGGTGGATTGGTACCGGATCGGGGAATTGCCAGACCACGCAGCGGGCCCGGGCATTGCCATACGGCGCGCAACCGTGCTTGATGGCGACGCGGATAATGCCACCGGACAGGTCGGTCTTCCAGTTCTTGCCTTCGGCCAGTTGTTTCTCGGCGCCGGTCAGGTCGTCCCACCAGCCGAGTTCTTTCAGCAGTTCGGCGCTGAATTCCGGGTATCCCGTGGTCAACTCGGATCCGCGGGTCCAGGAACCCTCCGCCAGCAGGCTGACACCGTCATGTTCGACGCCGAAACGAGCGCGAAAGGGCAGGCCGCCCCCGGCGACCGGTATGCTGGTGTCGTACAGGATGGGTGTGCCGGGATGCTTCAACTCCGGTGTGCCCCAGCACGGCCAGGGCAGGCCGTAATATTCGCCGTCGCAGGGACCGCCTTCCGCTTTCAGGGTCGTCGTATTGAAGGTATGCCAGTTTTGCTGATGCAACTTGATGCGTTCCGGGCTGTGACCGCTGAAACCGATGGTCCACGCACCGCGGTTGAATTCGCGGGTGATATCCTCGATATCCGGCTGGTGGTCATTGACCGAGATGTGCTTGCACAACTCGTCCGCGAAATCGAACTTCTTCGCGAAACGGTACATGATCTCGTGATCGGTCTTCGATTCGAACAACGGCTCGATAACCTTGTCGCGCCATTGCACGGAGCGGTTGCTGGACGTCAGGGATCCATAGGTTTCGAATTGCGTGCAGGCGGGCAACAGATAAGTGTTTTCCTTGCGATCATGCAGCACGGCCGTGATCGTGGGGAAGGGATCGATCACCGCCAGCACGTCGAGTTTTTCCAGGGCCCGTTTCATTTCCGGGGCGCGGACCTGGCTGTTCGAGGCCATGCCCCAGTAGATCATGGCCTTGAGGTTTTCGTTTTGCGCAATGTTGTTCTTGTCTTCCAGAACCCCGTCGATCCAGCGTGATACCGGGATGCCCTTCATATTCATCAGCTTGGATGTATTACCGCTGCCATCGTCATAGGCGCCGGGATTGAAGCGCGACACCAGCCAGTCGTAGTCGATATC
>JBFGPT010000046.1:0-8366 GCA_041564575.1 Gammaproteobacteria bacterium
CAGGTTGGTGATCACGATCGGCCGTGACGGCCCGCGCATTGGTCGCCTGTTGCAGGACACGGTCGAGGTGCTGGCCGCTGACGGTATGCACGCGGCGGTCGCGATCGCATGGCAACACGCCCGCCCGGGTGACATCGTGTTGTTGTCACCGGCCTGCGCCAGCCTGGATATGTACCGGGATTACACCGAGCGCGGACAGGATTTCGTCAATGCGGTTATGGCGCTGGGAGAGAAACCATGAGTTTCACCAGGCCCCAGGCCATTTTAAAAAACACGCCGCAGTCGGAACGCTCGTGGCTGCAGCGCTACGATGGCTGGCTGCTGTGCGTGATCCTGTGTTTGTTGTTACTGGGTCTGATCATGGTGGCCTCGTCATCAGTTTCGATCGCGGATCGCACCTATCACGATCCATTGTATTATTTCTGGCGGCAATTGATCGCGGTACTGGCCGGTGTCGCCCTGGCCATGCTGGCCATGCAACTGCCGATGAAGGTCTGGCAACAGATCAGCGTGCCGTTGCTGGCCCTGGGGGTGATGTTGCTGATCCTAGTGCTGGTGCCCGGCGTCGGCCGTGAAATCAATGGCAGCATGCGCTGGATCAGCCTCGGGCCGGTATCATTTCAGGCCTCTGAACCGGTCAAGCTCTGCATCATCGCTTACCTGGCCGGTTACCTGGTACGCCAGAACGATCAGGTGCGGGGCGGTTTCGCCGGGTTTATCCGGCCCATCGGCATCGTCACCATGATATCCGGTCTGTTGCTGCTGGAACCCGATTACGGCGCCTGTATTGTCCTGTTCGCAACCACTCTGGGCATGTTGTTCCTGGCCGGTGTGCCACTGAGCCGCTTCCTGTCCTGGGTGCTGGTGGCCACGGCGGCGCTGGCAACTCTGGCGGTGTTGTCACCGTATCGCATGCAACGCCTGATGGGGTTCATCGATCCCTGGCAGGATCCCTGGAACACCGGCTTCCAGTTGACCCAGGCGCTGATTGCCTTCGGCCGCGGCGACTGGCTGGGCGTGGGGCTGGGCAGCAGCGTGCAAAAACTGTTCTACCTGCCCGAGGCGCACACGGATTTCGTGTTCGCCGTGCTCGCCGAGGAACTGGGTCTGCTGGGCGTGATCGCGGTGATCCTGATGTTCGGTTTTCTGGTAATCCGCGCGCTGATCATCGGCCAGATGGCCGAGGCCGGTGGCCGGCCATTCGCCGCCTATTTTGCCTACGGTATCGGTCTGTTACTGGGTGTGCAGAGCTTCATCAACATCGGTGTCAACATGGGGCTGTTGCCGACCAAGGGGCTGACGCTGCCGTTGATGAGTTACGGCGGCAACAGTGTATTTATTACCTGCCTGTTACTGGGCATCCTGTTGCGCATCGAATATGAAAACCGGCATGGATCCCAGGCCGCGGCCGCGACGAAGGTGACTGCCTATGTCGCCTGAGACCGTCATGATCATGGCCGGCGGCACCGGGGGACATGTTTATCCGGCGCTGGCGGTCGCGCGGTTTCTCAAGGCGCAGGGACAGACCGTGCGCTGGCTGGGGACGCAAACCGGTCTCGAATCTCGCGTGGTGCCCGAAAACGGCTTTAATCTCAACACCGTCAATATCGTTGGTTTGCGCGGCCATGGACTGCTGCGGTTGTGTCTGTCACCGTTGCTTGTTATTCGCGCGGTGATAGAGTCGATTCGCATCCTGCGCCGCGAACGCCCGTCGGTGGTGCTCGGCATGGGCGGTTTTGTCAGCGGACCGGGCGGGCTGGCGGCCTGGCTGTGCCGAATCCCGCTGTGTATTCATGAACAAAACGCAATCGCCGGTCTGACCAACCGCCTGCTGAAACCCTTTGCGCGGGTAGTTTTGCAGGCCTTCCCGGGGGCCTTCGTACCCGGTCCCCGCGTGGTGACCTCGGGCAACCCGGTACGCGAGGAGATCCTCGCCGTCGCAGCCCCGGAACAGCGCATGCACATGGACAAGCCGCGCATCAACCTCCTGATCATCGGTGGCAGTCTCGGTGCCCTGAAACTGAACCAGGTCGTGCCGGCGGCGCTGGCAGTGTTGTCCCGGGATCTGGCTTTCGAGGTGCGCCATCAAACCGGGACCCGGCATCTGGACCTGACCCGTGAACGTTATGCCGACTGCGGCGTGAAGGCCGAGGTCATCGACTATATCGAGGATATGGCCGCGGTCTATGCCTGGGCCGACCTGGTCGTGTGCCGGGCCGGCGCCATGACCATCGCCGAACTGGCCGCGGTCGGGGTGGGATCGATCCTGGTGCCGTTTCCTTTCGCTGTCGATGATCACCAGACAGCCAACGCACGTTACCTGGCGGATGCCGGATGCGCCGTGCTGTTACCCGAAACCGAATTGACGGCCGAACGGCTGGCGACGGCGCTCAGGGAATTATGCGCCTCGCGCGAACGCCTGCTGAGCATGGCACGAACCTGCCGGGGGCTGGCGCGTCCAGGCGCCACCGCGGAGGTGGCCCGTTATTGCCTGGAGGTGGCCCGTGCCTAAGCAACAGGACGATCTCATGGGCCGGGTCAGGCGCCTGCATTTCGTCGGTATCGGCGGCGCCGGCATGAGCGGCATCGCCGAGGTGATGCACAATCTCGGATACACGGTATCCGGTTCCGATCTCAAACAGGGCAGTTCCACGGATTACCTGCAGTCCCTCGGCATCCGGGTATGTGTCGGTCATGACGCCGCGAATATAGAGGATGCCGATGTCGTGGTGTATTCCAGCGCGGTCGCCGCCGACAACCCGGAGATCCTGTTCGCACAGGAGCAGCGTATTCCGATCATTCCGCGGGCCGAGATGCTGGCGGAACTGATGCGTTTTCGTATCGGTATTGCTGTGGCCGGCACGCACGGTAAGACCACGACCACCAGCCTGATCGCGAGTCTGCTGGCCGAGGACGGTTGTGATCCGACGTATGTCATCGGTGGGCTGCTGAACAGCTCCGGCTCGCACGCCCGCCTCGGCGCCAGCCAGTACCTGGTTGCGGAGGCCGACGAGAGTGATGCCTCGTTCCTGCACCTGCAACCGGTCATGGCCGTGTTGACCAATATTGATGATGACCATCTGCAGACCTACCAGGGCGATTACAATGTGTTGCGCGAGAATTTTCTCGAGTTTCTGCACCACCTGCCTTTTTACGGGCTGGCGGTGGTCTGCTTCAACGATCCCGGCGTGCAGGAGATCCTGTCGCGCATACGCAAACCCGTGCTGACCTATGGGGTCGATTGCGAGGCGGATGTTTATGCGCGTATCGTCCGGCAGGAACAGCATCGAACCTGGTTCCAGGTCATGCGTCCCGGGCACGATAACTGGCTGGATATCGAGTTGCACCTGCCCGGGCAGCACAACGTATTGAATGCCCTGGCGGCGATCGCTATCGCTACCGAACTGGGTGTTTCGGATGAGTCCATACAACGTGGACTGGCCGGCTTTCAGGGCATCGCCCGCCGCTGCCAGGACCTGGGTGAAATCCGGATTGAGGCAGCGCGCATTTTGATGATCGACGATTACGGTCACCATCCCAGCGAGATTGCAGCCACCCTGAATGCCATACGCAAGGGCTGGCCCGGTCGGCGGCTGGTAGTCATATTCCAGCCACACCGTTACACCCGGACCCGGGACCTGTTCGAGGATTTCACCCGCGTGCTGAGCGAGGTGGATGTATTACTGATGCTTGAGGTTTACGCCGCGGGCGAGTCCCCGGTGACCGGCGCGGACAGTCGTTCCCTGTGCCGGGCCCTGCGATTGCGCGGCCAGGTCGATCCGCTGTTTGTCGAACAGCGCGCCGATATCCCGCAGTTATTGCGTTCCGTGATACGCGATGGCGATATCCTGCTGACCCTGGGGGCCGGCGATGTCGGGCAACTGGTCACCGAGATCCGCGCAACCTTTCCGCAGGATGCCGATCAGAGGTGTGAGAAGTGAATGGAATCCTTACGCAGACAGGCTCAACAGCAGTTCCGGACGGGGTGTTTGTCATGAACACGACACCGGCATACCGGGGCCGCCTGCAACACGATGTGGCCATGGGCCAGTATTGCTCCTGGCGGACCGGTGGACGCGTCAGGCAAATGTATACCCCGCAGGATGTTGAGGACCTCGGCACCTTTCTCAGCGCTCTGCCCGAGGATGAAACACTGTTGTGGATCGGGCTCGGCAGTAACCTGCTGGTCCGCGACGGCGGTTTCGACGGCACGGTCATCACTGTCGCCGGGATCCTCGATCGGGCCGAAATCGTGGCGTCGGGCAGGGTCCGGGTTGAGGCCGGCGTACCCTGTCCCAAGGTCGCGCGCTTCTGTACCCATGCAGCCCTTGCCGGCGCCGAATTCCTCGTGGGGATCCCAGGCACCATGGGTGGGGCGTTGGCCATGAACGCCGGCGCTTTCGGCGGTGAGACCTGGGACATCGTTGCCGAGGTGGAAACCATCGACCGCCGGGGGCGGCGCCATGTTCGGGATCGTGACCAATTCGACATCGATTATCGCTCTGTCAGTTTTGATCGTGAGGAGTGGTTTCTGGCGGCCGTGCTGCAATTGCCCGCCGATGCCGACGGCATGGCCGGGCAAAAAATGCGTGACTGCCTGAAGCGGCGCGCCGAAACCCAGCCGATGGGCCAGGCCTCCTGCGGCTCGGTCTTTAGAAACCCGCCGGATGATTACGCTGCCAGGCTGATCGAGGCCAGCGGCCTCAAGGGATATTGCATCGGTGATGCCTGTGTCTCGGAAAAACACGCGAATTTTATCGTCAACCGCGGCCAGGCCAGCGCCACGGACATAGAACAGTTGATCAAACATGTGCAGGCAAGAGTCAGTGACAGTTACGACGTAGCGCTGCGCACAGAGGTATGCATTGTTGGAAACCCGTGAAGAACATGGCATGACGCGCGACGAACAGGTGACAGGTGAAATGCATGACATCGCCCCGGACATATTCGGCAAGGTCGCCGTGCTCATGGGCGGGGATTCCGCTGAACGCGACATCTCGTTGGAGAGTGGCACCGCCGTGTTGCGCGCCCTGACAGCCCGCGGCATAGACGCGCATGTCTTCGATCCACGCGAGCAAGCGTTGACCGAACTGGTCGCGCAGCACTTTGACCGTGCCTTTATCGCCTTGCACGGCCGTGGTGGAGAAGATGGACAGATCCAGGGGGCGCTGGAGTCGCTGCGCATACCGTATACCGGCAGCGGCGTCCTGGCCTCGGCCCTGGCCATGGATAAAGGCCGCAGCATACGACTGTGGAAGAGCTACACACTGCCGACCCCGGATTTTATGCAGGTGCAAGCCGATACCGATCCGGACACGGTGATCGAGCGACTGGGATTGCCGTTCATGATCAAGCCGTCGCGGGAAGGCTCGAGTCTTGGCGTCAGCAAGGTCAAGACTGCGGCTGAATTCGCGCCGGCACTCGGACAGGCCCTGGCGCTGGATGCCAGCGTGCTGGCAGAGGCCTGGGTCAACGGTGCTGAATACACGGTGCCGGTGTTGAACGATCGGGTCCTGCCGATGATTCGCCTGGAAACGCCACGCGAGTTCTACGATTACATCGCCAAGTATGAAGCGGACAGTACGCAGTATATCTGTCCCTGTGGTCTGTCCGCCGACGCCGAAGACCGAATCGGGCAACTGGCCCTGGAGGCTTTTCGTGTGCTCGACGGCCGCGGCTGGGGCCGTATAGACCTGATGCTGGACGAGCAACACGAGCCGATGTTGATCGAGGTCAATACCGTGCCCGGTATGACCAGCCATAGCCTGGTGCCGATGGCGGCGCGCCAGGCCGGTATCGACTTCGAGGCACTGACGATCGAAATTCTCAAGGGGAGCCTGAAGCAAGATGGGTGCTAGTTTGTACAGTGCCATTCATCCCGGGCAGCCGCCGGCCTCCGGTTCCAGGCCACGCCCGCGCGCCGTGCCCGAGTCGCCCGTGGCGACAAACCCGCATGCCTGGCTCAACGGCGCCCTGCTGGTGTCCTGCGTTGGCCTGCTGTTATGGGGCAGCTGGTTGTTATCCCGGCCAGGGACACTACCGATCCAGTATGTGCGCATCACTGGAGATTTCCGTCAGCTGCAACCGGAACAACTGCAGACCCTGGTCACGAACGAAGTGCGCGGCGGATTTTTCAACATCAACGTCAACAGCATTCGCGACATCCTGTTGCAGGATCCCTGGGTCGAGGACGTCATGGTGCAGCGGGTCTGGCCGGAAACACTGCGCGTCACGGTCACCGAGCATGTCCCCCTGGTGCGCTGGGGGGCGGACAGCCTGCTCAATACCCGGGGTGAACGCTTCACACCGGCACCGGATTCAATACCGCGGACGCTGCCCGTACTGAATGGACCGGCGGGCAGCGAGGCGCTGTTACTCAGGCGCTTTCGGGAAATTAACCAGCGCCTGGCGCCGATAGGCATGTCGTTGACGCAGTTGCACCAGGACTCACGTCGCTCCTGGCATCTGGTCGTTGATGCCGGTTTCAGTGTGGTGCTTGGCCGCAGGGAATTTTCCCGCCGCCTGGACCGTTTCGTCGCCGTGGCGCCGGCGGCACTGGCGGACAGGCTGGCTGAAGTCGAGGCAGTCGACATGCGTTACACAAACGGTTTTGCGGTGAGCTGGAAACAACAGGATTTATAAGCAGATTCGGGGCAATCAAGTATGGGGAAGAGAGCAGATAAAAAACTGATCGTCGGTCTGGACATCGGCACCTCCAAGGTGGTGGCCATCGTCGGTGAGATCACGCCGGATGACGAGGTCGAGGTCATTGGTATCGGCTCAAGCCGCTCACGCGGCTTGAAGAAGGGCGTAGTCGTCAATATCGAGTCGACGGTGCAATCGATCCAGCGATCCATCGAGGAGGCCGAATTGATGGCTGGCTGCGAAATTCACTCGGTATATACCGGTATCGCCGGCAGTCATATCCGCAGCCTGAATTCGCACGGTATCGTCGCCATTCGCGATAACGAGGTATCGGTCAGCGACGTCGATCGGGTCATCGATGCGGCCAAGGCCGTCGCCATACCGGCTGACCAGAAGATCCTGCATATCCTGCCGCAGGAATTCATTATTGATAACCAGGAGGGCGTCAAGGAACCCATCGGCATGTCCGGGGTGCGCCTGGAGGCCAAGGTACACATGGTGACCGGTGCCGTCAGCGCCGCCCAGAATATTATCAAGTGCGTGCGCCGCTGCGGTCTGGAAGTCGACGACATCATCCTCGAGCAACTGGCCTCGAGTTATTCGGTGCTGACCGACGATGAAAAGGACCTAGGGGTGTGTATGGTGGATATTGGCGGTGGCACCACGGATATCGCGGTGTTTACCGAGGGGGCCATACATCACACCGCCGTCATTCCCATCGCCGGGGACCAGGTGACCAATGATATTGCCGTGGCCCTGAGAACCCCGACGCAGCACGCCGAGGATATCAAGGTGCAATATGCCTGCGCCCTGACGCAACTGGCCAATGCCGAGGAAAGCATCGAGGTGCCCAGCGTCGGCGACCGGCCCTCGCGGCGGCTGGCGCGCCAGACCCTGGCCGAGGTGGTGGAGCCGCGTTACGAGGAATTGTTCACGCTGGTGCAGGCGGAACTCAGGCGCAGTGGATTCGAGGATTTGATTGCGGCCGGGATCGTGCTTACCGGCGGCAGTTCCAAGATGGAAGGCGCTATCGACCTGGCGGAGGAAATTTTTCACATGCCAGTGCGGGTCGGATTGCCACAGTATGTTTCCGGCCTGGCGGATGTCGTCAAAAACCCCATTTATGCAACCGGTGTCGGCCTGTTGCTGTTCGGGCGTAAACACGCCCAGGATTCAATACCGCACTATCGCATGGACACTGGCATGCAAGGTGTTTTGGAAAGAATGAAAAGTTGGTTCCAGGGTAATTTTTAATCATGGGAAACATGAGGAGGATATGACAATGTTTGAACTCGTAGATGCAGCCAATAATACGGCAGTGATCAAGGTCATCGGCGTGGGTGGCGGTGGCGGAAACGCCGTGCAGCACATGGTGACCGCAAGTATTGAAGGTGTGGATTTCGTCTGCGCGAACACCGATTCGCAGGCCCTGAAAAATTCCACGGCAAAAACCATATTGCAACTCGGCAGCGGTATCACCAAGGGACTGGGTGCCGGCGCGGACCCCGACATCGGCCGCCAGGCGGCGCTGGAAGATCGGGATCGCGTCATGGACGTGCTCGAGGGCTCGGACATGGTGTTCATCACCGCCGGCATGGGCGGCGGTACCGGCACCGGCGCCTCGCCGGTGATCGCGCGGGCGGCGCGCGAGCAGGGCATCTTTACTGTCGGCGTACTCACCAAGCCGTTCCAGTACGACGGCACCAACCGGATGCTGATGG
>JBFGPT010000047.1:0-8300 GCA_041564575.1 Gammaproteobacteria bacterium
ACTCGGCGTCATCGAGACTGCCCCCGGCGCGTATGTCAAAAAGCGCATCGTGCCGGATTAACAGGCTGATCCGACAGCCCTGGCAAATATCATATTCGCAACAACGGTCGTCGCCTCGACTGTAGCGCCTGTTGTAAAGATGTACGGTCGGCCTGTGGGAAAAAGGTAATCCGGAAAAGGCCGTTTAAGGCAGGACAGCGATGACTGCCGCTTGCCGAATCAATCCACAGTCTCCTTGCGGGGTCGTTTCTCGTTTTCCGTTTTTTTGATCAGGCTGGATGTTAAGACGGGGCTGAGATAGGGCACGACCAGGGACAGATCGCCGGACAAATGCTTTGCCTTGATGTCACGCCAGTAGTCCGCCGTCAGTAACTCCGGGTAGGTTTCCAGGAACAGGTCGCGTAACTCGTCATCCATGGACAGGAACTTGATAAATTCCTCGGGGAAAATATCGTTCTTGCCGACGTAGTACCAGGTGTCGGCACGCATATCATCGAGAATATCATCTGATTGCGGGATCTCCCGGAAATTACATTCCGTGATCAGCGAGACCTCATCGTAATCATAAAAAATCACGCGGTTCAGGTTGGTCACACCGAAATTCTTGAGCAACAGGTCACCGGGAAAGATATTGGTATTGGCCAGGTCCTTGAGTGCCTGTCCGTAGTCAAGGATCGCCAGCTTGGCATCGGACCTGGGCACCTCGTTGATAAACAGGTTGAGCGGCCTGACCCTGCGTTCCACGTAAACATGAGCGATTTCTATATTATCACCCTTCTTCTTGACCGTGGACGCAGCTTCATTGAAGAGTTCCTCGAGCAATTCATCCGAGAATCGATTGGCCGGAAACTGCAGTTTCATGAATTCCTGGGTATCAATCAGCCTGCCGGCCCGGTCATGTTTCGAGACCAGCTTGTATTTGGACAACACTCCCTCGCGAGTAATATTTTTCGGGTAGCCGAACTTGTCACGGATGATCTTGAAGACCAGGTTATAGGACGGCAGGGTGAAGACGATCATCACCAGCCCCTTGTCACCGGCGGCATGGACGAACTTATCACTCGTCGAGGCCAGGTGTTTTGAGAAATAACTGAATCTCTCGGTTTTGCCCTGTCGCAGACGGCCCAGAACGGTATAGAGTTCGTCGAGGGGTTTTCTTGGCAGGATTGAATGCAGAAAATAGACTGCACCGATGACGGATTTCGGATCTGCGAAGTAATAGGAACGGGAGTAACCGAAAACGATACTGACCTCCTGTTCAGTCAGCAGTACGGGATCGATCTGGATGCCGTCTACCACGTTTTTAAGGGCGATGACGATGGGGTAGATGCCGTCGGAAAAAATCATGCGGCCGACCAGATAGGCCCTGGCAGACTGGTAAAAATAGGTATCGATAAATTCGAATCTCAGGCACTTGTTGTCCTTGTCCATATGGTTCTTCATATAGCCGATGATTTCCGATTCGATTTGTGCAGCATCGGCGGCCAGATCCCGGTAGTCTACCCGGAAGGCAAATTCGGTAAGGATGGTTTCGAAAGTTTTCCTGAAAGATCCCCAGTAGGGATATCGCCGCAGGCTCAGTGATATGGTTTTTTCCTCTTCCTCGACCTTGCCGGTGGATATGAACTGGACTTTCTCGTCGATTCCCACAGTATCGAAAATGCGCCGGGTAACCGAGTTGAAAAACGTCTTGATGAATCCGGCGTCGGGGACCAGTTCGAGGCGATCGCCGAAATAGGTCTTGATTTCACGCCAGAGCGCGTGATCATCGACATGGTCATCCATGAGTTTCCTGAGCGCGAGTACGATCCTGCGAACGGACTTGTCATATAATTCCACGCGCTCAACGATATCATCCTGGTGTCCCTTCCAGTCCCGTTTTTCGAAGCGGACCCGGGCCCGCCGGGTAATGCGGTGGAAATTATAGTTATAGGTAATAAACCCGTCATAGATCGTCTGGGATACAGCAGAAATTAAATCATATCTCTCCTGCCTGTTCATGATTTCGGGCTTACAGGTTGTCAATCAGGGCATCGGCGAACTCGCTACATTTCACTTCCTTCGCGCCTTTCATCAAACGGGCGAAATCATAGGTAACCGTCTTGCTTTCGATCGTCTTGTCCATCGCGGCGAGTATCCTGTCGGCGGCCTCTGTCCAGCCGATATAGCGCAGCATCATTTCACCGGATAACAGCAGGGAGCCCGGGTTGACCTTGTCGAGGTTGGCGTATTTGGGCGCCGTTCCATGCGTGGCTTCAAAGATTGCATGACCGGTATCGTAGTTGATATTACCGCCGGGAGCGATGCCGATGCCGCCAACCTGGGCGGCGAGGGCGTCTGACAGGTAATCACCGTTCAGGTTCATGGTCGCAATGACATCAAAGTCATTCGGACGCGTGAGCACCTGCTGCAGGGTAATATCGGCGATGGCGTCCTTGATGAGCACCTTGCCCGCGTCCAGAGCTTCTTTCTGTTCGCTGTTGGCCTTGTCGGCGCCGCTTTCCGCGATGGTCCGTTCCCATTGCGACCAGGTGTAGGTGTTCTTGGGGAATTCCTTTTCCGCGACCTCATAACCCCAGTTTCTGAATGCCCCCTCGGTAAACTTCATGATGTTACCCTTGTGCACGAAGGTCACGCTCTTGCGTTTATTGTCAATCGCGTATTTGATGGCGGCACGCACCAGCCGGGCCGTGCCTTCCTGCGACACCGGCTTGATGCCAATCCCCGAAGTTCCGGGGAAACGTATCTTCTGATACAGGTTTGGAAACGCCTCCTTGAACACTTCCAGAAATTTACGGTTTTCCTCGCTACCCTGTTCGAATTCAATGCCGGCGTAGATATCCTCGGTATTCTCCCGGAAGATCACCATATCCACGAGTTCCGGTTGCCTGACCGGCGAAGGCTCGCCCTTGAACCAGCGTACCGGCCGCAGGCAAACGTAGAGATCCAGTATCTGGCGCAGCGCCACGTTGAGTGATCGTATCCCGCCGCCAATCGGCGTGGTGAGCGGTCCCTTGATGGCGACCAGGTACTCACGGCAGGCGTCCAGCGTATCGTCGGGCAGCCACTTGCCGGTAAGCTGGTTGGCCTTTTCACCGGCGTAAACCTCCATCCAGTGAATTTTTCTCATCGGTCCATAGGCGGCATTGACCGCGGCGTCGAGAACCCTCAGGGATGCCTTGCTGACATCGGGCCCGATACCGTCACCCTCTATATACGGAATGACAGGCTCCCTCGGAACTTGTAATTTGCCATTTTGTATCTTGATTTTTGATCCTGATTCGGGTGTATTTCTGTCAGTCGTCACCTTGGTTTCTCCGATGATTTTTCTGCAATTAACGGTAAGTTGACATTGCCACCAAGCCGGGCGTGCGTCAACACGCCAACGGCTGGCGGATTTTACAGTGTTGTTGCCGGCATTGTGATAATGCAGAGCAACTTTATCGCGCGGCGAACCCGCGGCTCGACAGATATAACGCCCGCTGGCTGAAGCTGTTACACGCCTGTGCACGTCCTGCTGTCGCCCTGCCAGTCAATATGTTGACACGATAACCGGGCAGCTTCTCTAAGTCACTAATATTGCTTTGGAAAATTGCATGGCATAACGATTGCAATCCTTAATTCCGCAATCAAAGGAGGTTGATCCATGGCGGAAGAAAACGAAACCGAAGAACAAGACCCCGAAGCAGTAGAAGAGTCCGGCAAGAAGAGCCGGAAAATGCTGTTCATCATACTCATCGCGGTCCTGGTGCTGGGTGCTGGCGGCGGTGCTGCCTTTTTCATACTTGGCCCCACCTTTGACGATACCGCACAAACGTCTGGTGAAGATGGCGAAGAGGAAGATGAGGAAGATGAGGAAGCAGAGGATGAGGATGAAGTGCCCAAGAGCGCCTACTATTTCTCGCTTGACCCCGCCTTTGTCGTGAATTTCCAGGGCAAGAGCCGTGCCCGTTACCTGCAGGTAAACATTGATGGCATGACCCGCAGGGAAGAGGTCAAACTGGATGTCACGAAGCACCTTCCGCAGATCCGGAATAACGTGGTGCTGTTGCTGAGCAGTCAGGAATATGAAGTGCTCATGAAACCGGAAGGAAAAACCAACCTGCGCAAAACATTGTTGAAAGAGATCAACAAGATCCTTGAAAACGAGACCGGCAACGAAGATGCGCTCGAAGACATCTATTTCACGAATTTCGTGATGCAGTAACGCCATGTCAACAGATATTCTCTCACAGGATGAAATCGACGCCCTGTTGACCGGTGTTGACAGCGGTGACGTCGAGACTGACAAGGATGTGCCGGTCGATCCTGAAGCCGTCAAGTCCTATGACTTCAACAGCCAGGACCGCATTGTCCGCGGCCGCATGCCGACACTGGAAATGATCAATGAACGTTTTGCAAGAAACTTCAGGATCAGCCTGTTTAACCTGCTGAGGCGTTCACCCAACATCTCGGTGGAAGGTGTGCAGATGATCAAGTTCGGTGAGTATATCCACAGTCTGTTCATGCCATCGAACCTCAACCTGATCAAGATCAGACCGCTCAGGGGCACGGCCTTGTTCGTGCTGAATCCCAAGCTTGTGTATTCGCTGGTAGACAATTTTTTTGGCGGTGATGGCCGCTTTCACTCGAAGATTGAAGGCCGGGATTTTACCCAGACGGAAATGCAGGTCATCAATAACGTGCTGCAATTGATTTTCACCGACCTGACAAAGGCCTGGAAGCCCGTTATGGATGTCAGTTTCGAACATGCGGGTTCCGAGGTAAATCCTCATTTCGCCAATATCGTCAGTCCGACGGAAGTCGTGGTCGTTTCCTCATTGCATATCGAACTGGAACATGGCGGCGGTGAAGTTCACCTGACGCTGCCGTATTCGATGATTGAACCCATCCGCGACCTGCTTGATGCCGGCGTACAAAGCGATGTATCCGATTACGATGAACGCTGGATCCGGTCATTGCAGGAAGAGATCAAGAACGCGCCCCTGACGCTGAGTTGCAATCTCACGGATATCGAGATCACGCTGGGGGAACTGAAACACATGAATTCCGGGGACGTGATCCCGATAGAAATGCCGGAAAATGTCATGGCAACCGTTGACGATATACCGGTCTTCAAGGCGCAGTACGGCCTGTCCCGTGGAAATCACGCCCTCAAGGTCTCCGAGATGATCCGCCATGATCAGATCTCGACCGCCCTTACCCTAACCAAGGAAAACAGCCATGAGTGATGATGCAGATACCCCAAAAGCGGAAGACGAATGGAATGACGCCATGCAGGAACAAGCCGGCGCCGGTGGCACGGAAGAGAGCCCGGCGTCGGCAGAGACACCGGCTACAGACGATATCCAGCAGGCTGCCATGAACAACCTGGTTGAGGACCAGGTCGCCGGTGACAGTAACGTGGAACTGGAGGCCATCCTCGACATTCCGGTATCTCTGTCAGTGCGAATCGGCCAGACCCGGCTCAACATCCGCAACCTGTTACAACTGAACCAGGGCTCGGTGGTGGAACTCGACCGGCTTGCCGGTGAGCCCCTTGACGTCATGGTCAACGATACGCTGGTCGCCCATGGCGAAGTGGTGGTCGTCAACGAGAAGTACGGAATTCGTATGACGGATATCGTCAGCGCACATGAACGTGTCAAGAAACTGCAGTGAACGCCGCAAGCTGCCAGCGCGGTCCTGCGGTCTAGCGGCGGCGCTGGCACCCCTGGGCGCGTGGCCGGCGGAAGCCCGGCCGGGGTTTGCGGAGCCGCTCGCCTCTGCAGGCCTTGGCCAGATCCTCCTCGGCCTCTTGCTGGTCGTCATGATCATTTTTTTTATAACCTGGATCCTGCGGCGTCTGCCCGGTATCCAGACCGGTGGTCAGGGCTTGATACGGGTAGTCGATTCCCTGCATGTCAGCCCGCGTGATCGTCTCCTGCTCGTCGAGATTGACAAGCAGCAATTGCTGCTCGGTGTGACCACGCAGAACATCAGTACCCTGCATGTCCTGTCCGAACCTGTCAGCCGATCTGCACCCCGCGCCGAAGTCGCCAGTCGGCTGGTGCGCATGTTCCAGCAAGGTTCCGGTGGAGCTTCATCATGAAATTACGGCACCTGCTCCTGCTGATACTGACGTTCATGCCGGTGGCGGGATTTGCCAATCCCGGCATGGAAATTATCACCGTGGCCGGCAACGAAAACGGGGTTCAAACCTACACCCTGAGCATACAGATCCTGCTGCTCATGACCGCGCTGACCCTGTTGCCTGCGGGACTTTTGATGATGACCTCGTTTACGCGCATCATCATCGTCCTGGCGATCCTGCGGCAGGCACTGGGTACGGCGCAGACGCCGAACAGCCAGGTCCTGATAGGCCTGGCCCTGTTTCTGACCCTGTTCGTCATGGGCCCGGTCCTTGAGCAGATCTACACGGTTTCGGTAAAACCCTATACCGAGGAAAAGATAGGTTTCAACGAGGCGGTCAGCCTGGCCTCGAAACCCGTGCGTGAATTCATGCTGGGACAAACACGGGAAACCGACATTGGCCTGTTTTCAGAAATCGCGGGTGCGGGTGAGTTTGACAACAAGGACGAGGTGCCTTTCTCATTGCTGGTGCCGGCCTTTATCACCAGTGAACTGAAAACCGCTTTCCAGATCGGGTTCCTGATCTTCATTCCTTTTCTGATCATCGACCTGGTGGTGGCGAGCGTCCTGATGTCCATGGGCATGATGATGCTCTCGCCCCTGATTATCTCGTTTCCGTTCAAACTCATGTTGTTTGTTCTGGTGGATGGCTGGGCCCTGATCATGGGCACGCTGGCAGGCAGTTTTTATCTCGCCTGAGGTGTCCGGATCATGACACCGGAACTCATCATCAATATCGGCCAGAACGCCCTCTGGCACCTGTCAATATTGTTATCGATCCTGCTGGTACCGGCGTTACTGGTCGGCGTCATCATCAGCATGTTCCAGGCCGCCACGCAGATCAACGAGATGACCCTGAGCTTCATTCCCAAGCTGCTGGTGACGCTGCTGGTGATGGTGGTCGCGGGTCCCTGGATGATCTCCCTGATCACCGATTTCACCCTGCGCCTGTTCGTGGAAATTCCAGAATTGATAGGCTGATACGTGAGGGCAAATGAACCTGAAGACCGGCCATGACGATTACCTCGTTGCAACTTATCGAACTCCTGCAACTCTGGGTCTGGCCCTTTTTTCGTATTGGCGGTCTGCTGATGACGGCGCCGGTGATCGGCACGCAGTCAGTGCCGGTGCGTATACGGCTGGGAGCCGCCATCGCCATTACCTGGGTCATCGTGCCGGTGCTGCCGGCGCCGCCCCCGGTAGATCCCCTGTCCTTCGACGGCATGCTCACATCCTTGCAGCAGGTCCTGATCGGTGTTGCCCTGGGATTGACCGTGCGGGTGATATTCGTAGTACTGGAACTCGCAGGTCAGGCCATCGGGCAATTGATGGGACTGATGCTCGCTTCCATGGTGGATCCGCAAAATGGCAACCAGGTGCCAATCATCGGCCAGTTTTACCTGCTACTGGCGACCCTGCTGTTTCTGTCCATGGACGGTCACCTGCTTATGATCGCGGCCCTGGCGGAAAGCTTTATCTGGCTGCCGGTCGGTTCCGGCGGTATCCAGGCCGACCGGCTGTGGGAATTGATACGCTGGTCCGGGATCATGCTGGCGACCGCGGTGTTGATCGCCTTGCCGGCCATGGTCTCCATGCTGGTGGTTAACCTGGGTTTCGGTGTCATGACACGTGCGGCCCCCCAGTTGAATATCTTTGCCGTTGGTTTTCCCGTCATGATCATCATCGGTGTAATCGTGATCATGTTGTCACTGGAAGGGTTCGCACCGCATATGATCCGCCTGTTTGACGATGCCATCAACATGATGCCGGTCCTGGTACAGCGGGGCTAACATGGCCGAAGAGCGCGACGATAGCCAGGAACGATCGGAAGAGGCGACCCCAAGGCGCCAGGAACAGGCACGCGAGAAGGGCCAGGTTTCCCGTTCGCGCGAACTCAGCACCATGGCGGTCCTCATGGGCAGTGCCGGTCTGCTGATGTTGTCCGGACAGAGCATGATCCAGAGCATCCTGTATATCATGCGCGACGGGTTCGTCATTGAACGCGGCAATCTGTTCAATGACGAGAGCATGTATATCGGTTTGACACATGCCACGGAAAACATGCTGTCCGGCCTGTCACCTTTTTTTACGGGCGTGGTGTTGCTGGCGGTGTTCGCACCCTGTCGGTCGGCGGCTGGATATTCAGCGCCGAGGCCGTCAAGTTCAAA
>JBFGPT010000048.1:0-8278 GCA_041564575.1 Gammaproteobacteria bacterium
AAAAGACCTATGCCGCGGGCAAGATCCCCGGCGGCTTTTTCAAGCGGGAAGGGCGTCCGAGCGAGAAAGAAACCCTGACCTCGCGCCTGATTGACCGCCCCCTAAGACCACTGTTTCCCAAGAATTTCAAAAACGAAGTACAAATTATTGCAACCGTCATGTCACTTGACGATGAGGTCGATCCGGATATCGTCGCCATGATCGGTGCCTCGGCCGCCGTGGCCATCTCAGGCGTACCGTTCAACGGTCCGATAGCCGCCGCCAGGGTGGGCTACAAGGACGGCCAGTACATCCTCAACCCTTCATTTGATCAACTAAAGGAATCCGACCTGGACCTGGTCGTCGCGGGTACCCGCAGCTCGGTTTTGATGGTGGAGTCCGAGGCACGTCAATTACCTGAAGAGATCATGCTGGGGGCTGTCATGTTCGGTCATGAACAGTTTCAGACGGTAATCGAAAACATCAGTCAGTTGGCGATCGAGAACAATACCCGCCCCTGGGACTGGCAAGCGCCTGAGCAGGACGTCAAGCTGGCAGAGGCTGTTTCCGCCCAGTGCGCCGATCTGATGCGCGAGGCCTACAGCATCCGTGACAAGCTGAGCCGTCGTGACCGTCTGTCCGAGATCCGCAAGGCCGTGATCGAGGCCCTGTGCGAGGTCGAGGAACCTGTCTGGAGCAAGTCCCAGGTCGCCGGGGCGATAGAACATCTGGAAAGCAGCCTGGTACGCAGCGGGATCCTGGCCGGAGAACCGAGAATTGACGGGCGCGACACCCGGCAAATTCGTGATATCACGGTTGATGTCGGCGTATTGCCGCGCACCCACGGTTCTGCGTTATTTACTCGCGGAGAAACCCAGGCCCTGGTGGTCACATCTCTGGGAACCGACAAGGATGCGCAGATCATCGATGCCATCGAGGGCTCGCGCAGGGAACCTTTCATGTTGCATTATAATTTCCCGCCATTTTGCGTCGGCGAAACCGGCCGCGTGGGGTCTCCCAAGCGCCGTGAGATCGGTCACGGGCGTCTGGCCAAGCGCGGTATTCTCGGCGTGATGCCGGATATGAACAGCTTTCCCTACTCAATCCGGGTCGTTTCGGAAATTACCGAGTCCAATGGTTCCAGTTCCATGGCCTCTGTCTGCGGCACCAGCCTGTCATTGATGGATGCCGGGGTCTCGATCGCGGCACCGGTGGCCGGTATCGCCATGGGCCTGATCAAGGAGAGCGATCAATACGTGGTGCTGTCTGACATCATGGGCGATGAAGATCACCTGGGTGACATGGACTTCAAGGTCGCCGGCACTGAAAAAGGCATCAATGCCCTGCAAATGGACATCAAGATCGATGGCATTACCCGTGAAATCATGGAAGTTGCTCTGGACCAGGCCAAAGAGGGCCGTCTGCACATTCTGGAAAAGATGAACGCCGTCATCAATGAACCCCGTAAGGAAATGTCGGAGTACGCGCCGCGCATCACGACCATCAAGATCCATCCCGACAAGATCCGCGATGTGATCGGCAAGGGGGGAGAGACAATCCGATCGATCACGGAAGAAACCGGCACCACGATCGATATCGATGATGATGGTACCGTCAAGGTCGCAGCCATTGACAAGGCCGCGGGTGATGAGGCTATCCGTCGTATTGAACAGCTGACTGCAGATATCGAGGTCGGCAAGATCTACGAGGGCAGGGTCGCGAAACTCATGGATTTTGGCGCCTTCGTCAATATCCTGCCCGGCAAGGACGGCCTGGTGCATATTTCCCAGATCTCGGAAGAGCGTGTCGAACAGGTCAGCGACAAGCTGTCGGAAGGCGAGTTCGTCAAGGTCAAGGTGCTTGAAATCGACAAGCAGGGCCGGGTCAGGCTCAGCATGAAGGCCGTCAACGAATAGTCCTGCCGAGATTTTCCACCCGGAGATACACCTCCGGGCAAACTGCCCGCCACAGTCAAAAAACCCCGTTACGGGGTTTTTTGCGTTTATACAAGGAGAATTCTTTGACTTGAATTCTTCATCAAAAATACACTAGCAGTATGGAAGAGCAGATTTCTGATGAAGATCTGATGTTGTTATACCGCGAGGGTGATGCCCATGCCTTTGAAAAACTGTATTTACGCAACAAGGATGCCCTGTACCGGTTTATGCTCAGTCTGTGCGGAAATGAAAGTATTACCGAGGAACTCTTTCAGGACGTCTGGCTTAAGCTGGTAAACGCCAGACAGCGTTACCAGGTCACGGCCTCGTTCAGGACTTACCTGTTCCAGATTGCCAGAAACCGCGTGATTGATCATTATCGCAGTAGTACCCGCAACCCACAGGCAGGGGCGTTCTCGAACGGTGACGTCATCGCGGAACTGCCGGCGGACCGGCACAGCCGGCCTGACATTCAGGCGGAGACCAATCAAGCCATGCAAAGCCTGTTGCAGGCAGTCGACGCGCTGCCACTGGAACAGCGCGAGGCCTTTTTACTGAAAGAGGAGGCCGGCCTGTCGGTACAGGAGATTGCAAATTTGACCGGCGTTAACAGTGAGACGGCCAAGAGCCGCCTGCGATATGCATTCAAAAAGATCCGTGGCGAGATGGTGAATGACCATGAGTGATCAAAAACAGGATCAGGAATTCCAGGACTACCTGAACGGTAACTCGGAGATGTCCCGGGCCTATCGCAAGGCATCTGGCGGCAAGACGCCACAGCACCTGGATGATTATATTCTGGCGGCGGCGCGCAAGTCCGTGGGCGCCAGACCACGCCTTGCCTACAGTCCGTTCAGCAAGGCCTGGCAGGTGCCGGTATCGGTGGCTGCGGTGCTGGTACTCTCGGTCGGGCTGGTCTTTACCCTTCAGGAGCAGACCGGCGAGGGTAAATTCTCCGGGCCGGGGCCCGAGAGCGGGATGCGGTTACAGGAACGTATCGATGCCCCCGCGGACATGGAATTTCGTGAGGAAGTGGCGAGTCCTGCAGTTGCAGCGGAGAGGCACGTCATGGCATCGCAGGATGCTGATATGAACGATATGTTTGCAGACGAGGCAGTGCAGGAAGCGGACGCGCGTACCTCCGCGGCATCAGCAGAACCCCCGCAACCACGGGCCGCCGCGAAGCTGCCAGCAGAGAAAGCCGCTGCCCTCGTACAGGATGCACCATTGCCCGCAGCCGAGGCAACGGGCCTGCCGACCTTAAGACACGAGTCGCGCAACATCGGGGCACAGTCCCCGCCACCCAAGGCGACCGGGCGGGTCAACGAACTTCAGGGCCAGGCGCTGGAACTCAAAGATGAAATTGCCGAGCTAGAACAAAGCCGCAAGATACTTGAATCCGAGACAACCTCGCTGGAACAGGACCTGGAGCGGAACCGGCAAAAACACGATGATTTGAAAAAACAGGCCGCCCGCCTGACGACCATCATGCCTGCAGCGGAAATCACCGGAAGCCGGGCCGAGGTGAGCTGGCTGAGTCACATCCGGCGAGTGTGGCGCCTGGGACAAAACGAACTGGCCCGGGAGAATCTGCGCGATTTCAAACAGGCGCATCCCCGCTATCCTGTTGCCAGTTTGCGGCAAATATTTCCCGAGGATCTGTATCTGGAGATCTACACACCCTGAATGCGGCATAACCGCACGGCATGCCGTCCTGCGTGGGAGTGGCATGAATTATATTTTTATATTAATATCAATAATATGCGACTTAAAGGTAAAGAATTTATTAACTGGGATCAGAAGGCGATCACCTTGCTGGGAATGTCCGGTGTGGGCAAGACGCGGCTCGCCTGTCTGTTGCGCAAGCATAACTGGTTTCATTATTCCGGTGATTACCGCATTGGCACGCGCTATCTGGATGAGCCAATTCTGGATAACATCAAGCAGCAGGCCATGCAGGTGCCATTTCTGCGCGAGTTATTGCGTTCGGATTCCATACACATCAATAACAACATCTCCGTCGATAACCTGAAACCGGTTTCCAGCTTTCTCGGCAAGGTGGGTAATCCCGAGCGTGGTGGCACGGGTCTGAAAGAATTCAGACAGCGGCAATTCCTGCATCGTGATGCCGAGATCTCGGCCATGAAAGACGTTCCGGAGTTCATCGGCAAGGCCAGGACCATCTATGGTTATGATCATTTCGTAAACGATGCCGGTGGCAGCCTGTGTGAACTGGACGAGCCGGAAGTCCTCGACATCCTGTCCGAGCATACGCTGATACTGTATATCCAGGCCTCCGGAAAGGACGAGCAGGAACTGATCCGGCGGGCTGAATCCGATCCCAAGCCGCTGTATTACCGCGATGAATTTCTGGAAGCCCGGCTGGCGGATTATCTCGCCGAGAAAAAACTGAAATTCGTTGCCGAGGTCGATCCGGACGATTTCGTGCGTTGGGTTTTCCCGAAGCTGTTTTACGCCAGGATCCCGCGTTATCTCGAAATCGCGGAAAAATACGGCTATACAATCTCCTCGGAAGACATCGCAAGGGTGCATAGCGAGAAGGACTTCAATGATCTGATAACCGTTACCCTGGACTCGAAAACCTAGCCATGCCGCTCGTTGCCAACACCAGACTGCCCAGTTTTGAGCGCCTGCGACTCGAGGGCGAGACCGTCATCCCGGAGAAAGAGGCCATCCATCAGGATATCCGCGAGTTGCACATCGGCCTGCTCAATATGATGCCGGACAAGGCCCTGGCTGCCACCGAGCGCCAGTTTTTTCGTCTGGTCGGCGAGAGTAACCAGATCGCCCAGTTCTATGTGCACCCGTTTACACTGGAAGAACTCGAACGCAGCCCCGAGGGGCAGGGGCATGTCGATAAATATTACGAAAAATTTTCTGATATCCGGCGCGAGGGGCTGGATGCATTGATAATCACCGGCGCCAACGTCATCGGCCGGGAACTGTCCGTGCAGCCTTTCTGGAAACCCTTGATTGAAATTATCGACTGGGCATATGACAACGTGACTTCAACACTATGTTCGTGCCTGGCCACGCATGCCGTGCTGCAATTCCGTTATGGCCTGGTGCGGAGACCTCTGCCCGCGAAACGCTGGGGAGTCTACAGTCACACGGTTGTGGACAAGTCACACCCGCTGGTCACCGGCATGAACACACGATTCGACGTGCCACATTCACGCTTCAACCAGATCGACGCCATCCAGTTCCATGAGGCCGAGTTGGGGGTCCTGGTCGAGAGCGAGGAGGCGGGGGTTCACCTCGCTGTCAGTGAAGATGGTTTTCGACTCATATTCATGCAGGGTCATCCGGAGTACGATGTGATCAGCCTGATGAAGGAATACAAACGCGAGATCGGACGCTATATCCGGCAGGAGCGCGAGGATTACCCGGAATTTCCCGAAAATTATTTCGACGTCAAGGCACGGGCCATCATGGAGGAATACCGTGACCGTATCGATACGGCAATAAACAACGGTACCCAGCCTGATGAATTTCCGGAAGACCTGATCGTACCGAGGTTACACAATACCTGGCATGACAGCGCAGAGGCTGTAATCAATAACTGGATCGGCAAGGTTTATCAAATCACCCACGTCGATCGCCGCAAACCCTTTCGGGATAAGGTTGACCCGAAATACCCGCTGGGGAACAGATAATTACAGTATTTATCGCCGAAGGAGGAACTCGACAATTTCATCTGGAGCGAAATTTGGGCAACGTCAGTTTGGCCGCAGGGCGAATACCAGGGATGGTTTTCGTCAGCTCTCGACCATCAATTAGCACGAGAGTTTGCGCCAGGGACATGGGGTGTGAAATTCAGGATATTAACGACACGGAATAGATGGTGCCGGATGAGGGACTCGAACTCTCGACCTACCGCTTACAAGGCGGGTGCTCTACCAACTGAGCTAATCCGGCGTTTGATTTCGGACGTTCTGTGCCATTCCATAAGGCGCGAATTTATACACAGGTTCACGCAGCGATGCAAGGCAGGGCCGTCCAGCTTTCAAGTCTGTACCCGGTTATAATCCGGTATTCGGTAATTATCCCGGTAGTCTTTCAGCAAATTCAGAATATTTTACGATAAATCAATGAGTTTAAACAAAGTCGGTTTTGTCAGCCTGGGCTGTCCCAAGGCCCTGGTGGACTCCGAGCGCATTCTCACCCAGTTGCGCATCGACGGTTATGACATCGTGCCCAGCTACGATGAGGCCGATGTCGTAGTGGTCAATACCTGTGGTTTTATCGATAGTGCCCGTGCCGAATCGCTGGAAGCCATTGGTGAAGCCCTGGAGGCTAATGGCCGGGTCATTGTGACCGGATGCCTGGGGGTCCATGAAGATGAAATTCGCCAGGTACACCCAAAGGTCCTGAGCGTCACTGGACCGCAGCAGTATGAACAGGTGGTCAGTGCGGTGCACGAGCATTTACCGGTCGAGAACTTGCATGACCCGTTTAACGATCTGATACCCCCACAGGGCATTAAACTGACACCAAGGCATTATGCCTATCTTAAAATTTCAGAAGGCTGTAACCATAAGTGCAGTTTCTGCATCATCCCTTCCATGCGCGGCAAGCTCGCCAGCCGCGATATTGGCGACGTCATGCGCGAGGCAGAGGGCCTGGTCCGCGCAGGTGTAAAGGAATTACTGGTCATCTCGCAGGATACCAGCGCCTATGGCAGCGATATCCGTTATCGCACTGGATTCTGGAATGGCCGGCCACTGTCGACGAATATGAATGGACTGTGCGAGGCGCTCGGGTCCCTGGGGATCTGGATCCGCCTGCATTATGTCTATCCCTATCCGCATGTAGACTCGGTGATCCCGCTGATGGCCGACGGCATCATCCTGCCGTACCTGGATATCCCTTTTCAGCATGCCAGCCCGGCGCTCCTCAAGGCCATGCGGCGCCCGGCGGCAGCGGAAGACACCCTGAGACGTATCGAATCCTGGCGCCAGATCTGCCCCGATATCAGCATACGTTCGACGTTCATTGTCGGCTTTCCCGGTGAATCCGAACGGGATTTCGAGACTCTGCTGGATTTCCTGCAAGTCGCGCAACTGGACCGGGTCGGGTGTTTTGAATATTCACCTGTAGCAGGTGCGGCGGCCAATGATCTGGACGCGCATGTGCCGGCGCCGGTCAAGGCGGAACGGCGTGAGCGATTCATGCAATTACAGGCCGAAATCAGCAGTCAAAAACTCCGGGACAAGATCGGCAAGTCGCTGGAGGTGCTGATCGATGCCGTAGACGGGGACCGGTGTACCGGGCGCAGCCATGCCGATGCGCCGGAAATCGATGGACAGGTCTATGTGGAATTACATCCAGAGATAAAAGTAGCGGACCTGGTCAAGGTCAGGATCCATGACGCGGATGCGCATGACCTGTATGGCAGGCTGGAATCTGCCGGATAGTCCGGGAATTTATGGGTTCTCTACGTAGCCGGCTGCCCTGAGGGTACTGTCCAGCGCCTCCGGATCATAACCGGACAGGGGCTTGTCATTAATGACCACCGTGGGCACGCTGAGCTTGCCGGCTTTCTTGACCAGTTCATCTTGCAGTGCAGGGTCTTCCTTGATGTCCTTCTCTTCAAGGGCAAGGCCTTTTTCATTAAAATAATTCCGGATTTCCTTGCAGCCGCGGCACTGGGGCACGTAGTAGAACGTGACATTGATTTCAGGTTTTTCTTTCTCTTTGGTACTTTTTTCCTCTACCGGGTCCGTGCCTTCCGGGCACCTGTCGGCGAACGAAACCCGACCATGTTCGTCTACACATTTATAGAATTTCATGGCGTAGGCCATGGATGAAAGCGACAGTAGTGCCAGGACCGGAACGATATAAATGATTTTTTGCATTGTAGAAATTCCTGAAATATGTGTTATATCTCTATGAATTATAGATAAAAATATTCTAGAATGTGAAGTATAGTCTGAAATTGGAAGCTCTGCCCATGGAAATTCGCGAAATCTTGAACCAGTGTGCCGTAACGGGATGTGTGGGATTGCTGATTTACAGCTTCAGCAGTCCGCTCGGCGCAGCCATGTACAAATGGGTCGATGCCGAGGGCAATGTGCATTACACCCAGACCAAACCCGAGGCGGATGTTGAAACGGAGATCATCAAGCCCCAGGAGCCGGCGGATAATACCGAACTGGACAAGGAATTTTCCGAGCGCAAGGCCCGGGATCGGGGCTATCAAGAATACCGCAAGGAAAAGGAGAAGGAACAGGAACTGATCAATAAGGAAAAAGAACGCTATGCAGCCAATTGCAAATCCTCAAAAGAATTGCTTGAAAAGCTGCAAAGCCTGCGGCGATTCCGGGTCAAGGACGAGGAGG
>JBFGPT010000049.1:0-8211 GCA_041564575.1 Gammaproteobacteria bacterium
ACCGTGTCCATTCCGATCATGACCCGGACCCGGTCATGATCGCCGCACATATCCGCGATCATGCCGGTACCCAGCCCTTGATACACTGGTCCGGCAAGGACCGCACGCCGACGGACCTCGAGGCTTCTCTTGATGAAATGAAAGCGCAGGGTATGGAAAACCTGCTGCTGTTAACCGGTGACAAGCTGAAAGATCCTCCTGCCGACCGCCGGCCCCGTTACCTGGAGTCGGTGCAGGCGATCCGGCTGGCCCGGCAACGTTATCCGCAACTGCTGATAGCGGCGGCGCTGAATCCGTTCAAGTACCGCGAAGAAGAGGCCATGGCGCAATACCTGAAACTGGGAAAGAAACTGCATGCCGGCGCGGATTTCGTTATCACCCAGATCGGCTTTGACATCAAGAAGTTCGAAGAAGCCCTGTTCTGGATGGATACCCGGGATTACCGGGTGCCGATGGTGGCCAACCTGATGGCACTGTCGGCGGCCCGCTCGCGTTTCATACGTCATCACCAACTGGCCGGCGTTACCATTACCGTTTGCTACCACGATCTGTTGCAACAGGAGGCTGAACTGTTCCCGGAACAGGCCGAGGCCCGGGTGCTGCGGCGCACGGCCCTGTTGATCCTGGGACTGCGGATGCTGGGTTATTCCGGCGTACAGTTGACCGCCATCCAGAATTCCGAACAACTGGTCACCCTGTTTCGCCAGATCGATTACCTGTCGAAAAAATGCCCGGACCGGGTCAGCTGGAACAAGGCCTGGAAAGAGGCATTGACCCTGCCGAACGGACAACGCGGTAAAACGACGCCGCCAAACGGCTGGTACCTGGTGGACCGGCAGGGACGGCAGAACGCATTGCGTGAACGCCTCAGGTACCGGCTCATGGATGCCATCCACAGTTTCCTGTTCGACCGCGGCCCCGGGGCGCGGCTGGCGGCCCTGTTGTTTGGCCGGATACAACGCGGCAGCCGCGCCGACCGGATCCTGGAGCGCGTGGAACGGGCCATCAAGTCACCAATCTTCGGCTGCGAGACCTGTGGTCAATGCCGACTCGCCGCGACCCAGTACATCTGTCCCGAAACCTGTCCCAAGGGCCTGGCCAACGGCGCCTGCGGCGGCACCCAGATGAACACCTGTGAATTCGGGGATCGGGAATGTATCCACAGCCGCAAGTATCGCATCGCGCGCGATGCGGGACTGCTGCAGCAACTGGAATACTGGATCATCCCCTTCGTGGAGGAAAAGTTTCGGCACACCTCCTCCTGGCCACCGCATTTTCGCGGTGAAGGCCCTGCCGTGGATAAAACGCTGCCGGATGAAGATGCGTAAACGCTAATCCAGCCATCATGGAGATCGCCTATGGACACCGCAACGATTGGTCAATTTATCAGCCAGATTGAACTCTTCCAGGACCTCAACGCACAGGAAATCGAAGCCGTTGTCGGCCTGATCGAAAACCGCACGCTGCCAGCCGAATCGGTCCTGTTCAGCGAGAATTCCAGGCGCCGGTATATTTTTATCATTCACGGCGGCGAGGTTCAGCTGTTCAAGGATGACATCTTCGGCGGCAGACGGGACCTGGTGATCTTCGGGCCGGGAGATTTTATCGGTGAGAACGTGCTCATCGACGAGAGTAATTACTCGACATCCGCCAGGACTATCGCCGACACCACCCTGCTGGTCCTCGATGGTCATGCATTGCGCGCGGACCCGGCGGCCTACGGCGGCATCCTCATCAAGATGATCCGCCGGGTTTCCAAGGTCATGGTCCGCCGCATGTTGATCGCCAACAAGCACGTCGAGAGCGTTGCCTCGCAGTATGTCACCGGGACCACCCGGACCGAACATGACCTGCTCGGCGATCGTGAGATACCGAGCGAGGTCTACTACGGTATCCAGACCATGCGCGCCATTGAGAATTTCAATATCAGCGGCGTCAAACTGAATTACTACCCCCTGTTTATCAACGCCCTGGCCATGGTCAAGATGGCGGCGGCAAAGGCCAATCATGAACTGGGGCATCTGCCGGATGACGTTACGGAGGCGATTGTCCAGGCCTGTCACGAGATCATGAACGGCAAATACCATAATAATTTTTCCGTGGACATGTTCCAGGGCGGCGCCGGCACCTCGACCAATATGAACGCCAATGAAGTGATCGCCAACAAGGCCCTGCAGATCATGGGACACGAGCGCGGCGACTATCAGTATTGTCATCCCAACAATCACGTCAACTTTTCGCAGTCCACCAACGATGCCTATCCAACGGCGATCCATATCGCCCTGATTAACAGTAACCGGGAACTGATCAAGGTGCTGCAGAGCCTGGTGATCTCCTTCAGGCGAAAGGCCGGGGAATTTTCCGGCATCATCAAGATGGGTCGTACACAGTTGCAGGATGCCGTGCCCATGACACTGGGTCAGTCATTCGAGGCCTGTGCCGTTACCCTGGAAAGCGAGATCGATCGACTGAATCACAATGCCAGCCTGTTCCTGGAAGTAAACATGGGGGCGACGGCCATCGGCACCGGCATCAATACCGATCCCGATTACAGCCGCATTGTTATCAAGCACCTGAGAAAGATCACGGGCATGGATATCGTCCAGGCCAGACACCTGGTCGAGGCCACCCAGGATACCAGCGCCTTTATTATGTATTCCTCGGCGGTCAAGCGGCTGGCCATCAAGTTATCGAAAATCTGTAATGACCTGCGCCTGTTGTCTTCCGGTCCCCGTACGGGTCTGAACGAAATCAACCTGCCGCCGATGCAGCCCGGTTCCTCCATCATGCCCGGCAAGGTCAACCCGGTGATCCCGGAGGTGGTCAACCAGATCGCCTTCAAGGTGATTGGCAATGACCTGACCGTCAATCTCGCCGTGGAAGCGGGGCAACTGGAACTCAATGTCATGGAACCGGTGATGGTGCAGAGCCTGTTTGAATCCATCGACATCCTCATGAACGGCATGAAGACCCTGAAGTACCGCTGTATCGATGGCATCACTGCAAATACCGAAGTCTGCCGGGCCTATGTCATGAACAGTATCGGCCTGGTCACGGCCCTGAACCCGGTGCTGGGTTACGAGGTCAGCAGCCAGGTCGCGCAGGAGGCGCTGGAAAGCGGCAAGGGCGTCTACGATATCGTGCTGGACAGGAAACTGTTATCGAAGGACGAACTGGACGAGATCCTGAACCCCGAGAACATGATCAAACCGAAAAAGTTCGTGCGCAAGGGTGCATAGATCCCCTGCCCCGTGGCACAGACTGTCGGTCGGGTTACGGGTTCAGTCGTACTTGATGTACTTGAAGCGCGGATCGTCCGGGGTGCCTTCCAGGGCGCTGCCTTCCTGCGCACCGGGTTGCCACATGATGACCTCTTCCATCTTTTTCGCCAGTTCGAAATCCTTGTCGGTCACGCCCTTGGCCGCGTGGTTCATCAACTTGACGATCACGAAGGCATAGGACACGGTCAGGTCCGGGTGATGGAAGGCGGCCTCGGACAGATGGCCAACGGTATTGACGACCATCAGTGTTCCCTTCCAGCCGCTGGTCTTGTATTTCCTGCGTATCCAGCCACCCTCGTAATACCAGTTCGGCAGTTCGTCCTTCAAGCGGGCCTCGATTTCCTCTTCGCTATAGGTTGCGTCTTTCTCTTTTTTCCGCCATTGCGCCATGTGTATTCACCTGTTGTTTCTTGATTAATGTTGCTTACAGGATATTAGTCTAGCTGATCTGCCACGTGGTATCAGCGCGCGTACCTGCGCCACGGCTGAGGTATCGAGTTGTTCGGTGCGGCAGGCGCTCCGGCACAGGGCGCCACGAAAACCCAGGTAATCCGGTGCCAGGGGCAACAGGCGAGCGATGTCCACTGCCTTGAGGGAACCGGCCAGACCCGTCACCAGTCCGGCCTGGCGCGCCAGGCCGAGAAAGGATTCGAGATAATCGCCGTCCACGACGCCGGTCAGGCCACCGGCATCCTTGCGCGCGGTGTCCAGCATGATCCCGGTGAGATGAGAACGGCCGAGGCAGGCAAACACCTGGCCGAGGTCCGGCGCCATATCGGCGAACAGCACCAGGATCAGCTTTATTCCGGCGCCGTGGCAGTGCGCAAACAGGCCCGGCAGATCCGGGGATAATTCACGCGCGAACAGGCCGACCTTGATCAGATCCACCCCGCAGGCCGACATGTCAAAGATAGCCTTGCGCATCGGCATGACTTGCATGGGTAAATCGCCCGTCGTGGCACTGACGGTACAGCGGCCATCGATGTAGCGGACCACTTCGCGTGCGGTCTTGAGTGGCACGGCGCCGAGGGCGCCCACCGACGGATTTTTCAAATCGATGATATCCGCCCCGGCATCAAATACGATCCTGGCCTCGTCCAGGGAACTGACGCTGGCGAGCATCCCGGTCATGCGCCGTGACCCTCGCGTAATCGGCGTCGATGCGTGGCGATCCTGTCCATCAACCAGCCCCAGGCGGTCCGCTCGTTTTCGCCCGCGGTCTTGTCGATGGCGATCTTCAGGTATTCGATCTCACTGTCGATCTTTTCCGCGGGCAACATGTCCAGGCGGCTGGCGAGGATCGCGGCCTCCAGCACGGCGGCCTGGGCCCGGTTCATCCCCTGGAACGGCGCATGGTTTTGCTCCAGAAGTTTGCGGCAATAAAATTCAGGACGCTTGTCATTCTCCTCGACGCGCACGATCTCGACCTCGATATGCGCCAGCGCACCGGCGAGCCGGACACCGTTAAATTTTTCCGTTGCCGTCACCGGCCAGTCGCGGCGCCCGGTCAGGCAACCGGCGAAAATCATGACATCATCGGTCATGTTGACGGCGGCGTGGCCCTCGCGTTCGAGATTATCCAGTGTCGCGGACGGCCTGAAGGGGGCGATGACGATCAGATCATCACGCGTGTGTATGCCCATCGGCGCTATGTGCGGCGCACCGTCCGCATGCAGGGTTGTGACAATGACTTCTCGGATCATTTCAGGAATTATTTCTTCTTCTTTTTACGCCTGGCCTTACGTTCGCGGCTGGCCTTGACGGTGCTGCCGACCTCCTTGAATTCAGAGGATTTGACACCGCTTTTCACGCGGCTATTATGCGCCGCTTTCGACAGCCTGTCCTGTGCTTCGGCGTCCGGTTCCGGCAGGGCCGCGCCCCAGCGCAGTTCCTCATCCTGATCGTAATGCTTGCCGAGTTGCCAGGCGATCTGCGCCTTGGCCAGTTCCACGCCCATGTAAAAGGCATGCGGCGGGTCGTCTTCCAGTTCCTTCAACCCGGGGAAGATCGCGTAGGGATCCGTACCCGAGACCATGCCATCACGGTTAAAAACATGAATGCCCTGCTCGGAGACCTGCACCCGGTAATTGGGATCGCGCACCTCGCCGGCCAGTTCGCCGATTTCCGCCGGCGTGTACTGGAATGGATTGCGCGCATGCACCGTTAGCAGCGAGTTGTCGATCCCCTTGGGCAGACTTTCCTCGGCACGCGCCGCGTACATGATGCGGCGCGCACAGTCAGCTTCGCGCACTGCGGAACGCGCATGCGGGCTGACTTCCGTGGTCAACACGGCGGAGATATTCAGTTCTGAGATAATGCCGAACAGGATGGCGTTGATCCCGGTGGTATCCGCCTCGGTCAGTTCCGTGAGGTTACCGATGCCCATCATGATATCGATGTCCGGGCACTGCTGCCGGAGGGCCTGGTATCTCGACAGGGATTCCGTAAAACCGAAATGGATCGGGTCCAGCACGGTATCGGCGATGAAGGGCCGATCCTGGCCGGCAAAATGTTCAATCAGGCGATACATGGAATGCATGTCCGCGTGGGGTTCCGGAATCAATACCGGCACCGCGTCAGTTTCCTCGGCAATCCAGGCCGTGCTTTCCTTGAGGCTGAGCAGAAAATCAACGCCGGCCCGGCCACCGCGCAGCAGGTCATCTTCCTCCAGGGAATCGATGCTGACCTTGAAGCCCGCCGCCTTGAGCGCCTGTATCGATGCCTCCATGTGCGGGAACGGGGTATCCGGCAGGCAGCCGACATCGATGACGTCGGCACCGTCACGCCGGTAGCGTTCCGCCCGTGCCACGATATCCTCGACCGCGAGGTTCGGGGCATCGACGATTTCCGCGAAGATCCTGACGTCATATTTCGACAGGTCCGGCGGCGCGCAATCCCGGCCAAAAAATACCGGCAGGTCCTTGACATCGACGGTACCGCGGATGACCGGGATCCCCAGGTGTTCACCAAGCGCCTCGAGATCGCCGCGGCACAGACCCGGCACGATCAGGCGATCCACGCCATTGGTCTCTGTAACCCGGCGCTTGATCATGTCCGCCGTCATCAGGGCCGCGACACTGACACCGATATTCCTGACCTCGTAACTGAACTCGACCGGATGCATGGATTCCAGCACGCGATGCAGGCGTTTTTCGGCAAGCTTTCCGGTTAAAAAGAGAATATGCTCAGACATGTCTGAGCCATGTTAATCTGGACGGAAACATTTTGTTAGATTTGAGCGGCTTGATGAACGATTTCAAGGTGGATTATATGCCGCTGTTGTCCTGTAAAACACGGCTGAATGACCGGACTTCGCGATCCAGGCTGGTCGATATGAACCATCCTGATGGCTAGAGGTGGCCAAATTCAATGGATTCATTGTCACAGGAGACACCGTTCATTATAGATAATTTACATTAAAAATAATTTATAACTAACTGTTTTTTATATATATTATTTAGACACTGATGCCCTGAACTGATGCTGGCATGGTTTTAGCGTGAGCATGACTAACGCCTGACAGGGCGACATTCACAGAACCGGTTCAAGCAATATGCATATACACTTACTCGGCACGGGCGCGGGTGGCGGCTTTCCGCAATGGAACTGTAACTGCCACAATTGCAAACGCCTGCGCGCGGGCACGATCAAATCCAGCCCGAGGACGCAATCCTCGATCACCGTCAGCGGTAATGGTGAGGACTGGGTATTGTTCAATGCCTCGCCCGATATCCGAGCGCAACTGGAGTCGTTTCCGCCCCTGCAGCCAGCGCGCAAGATCCGCGATACCGGAAACTGCGCCATAGTCCTGTGCGACGCCCAGATCGATCACACCACCGGTCTCATTATCCTGCGCGAGCACGACCGGCCGTGGGACATCTACTGCACCGACTCGGTCCATGAAGACATGACTACAGGCTATCCGATCTTCAACATCCTTGGACACTTTCGTGGCGTCAACTGGCATGAAATCAAAACCGATCTGTCCTCATTTACCATTCCGAAAGCGGATAACCTGGTTTTTACCGCGGTACCCCTGAAAAGTGAGGCGCCGCCCTACTCGCCCCACCGGCACAATACCGTTCCCGGCGACAATATCGGTTTCCGTGTTGAGGATACGTCCACGGGCAAGAACCTGTTTTACGCCCCCGGACTCGGCATCATTGAGGACCATGTACTGGATTACATGCGCGATGCCGACGTGGTGCTGGTCGATGGCACCGTCTGGACCAATGATGAAATGTCCAGGCATGGTATCAGTGACAAGCTGGCCAGCGAGATGGGGCACCTGGATCAGTCCAGCAAAGGCGGCATCATGGAGACGCTGAATTCCCTGAGCAAACCCAGGAAGATCCTGATACACATCAATAATACCAATCCCATCCTCGACGAGGAATCCGACGAACACAAGGCATTGAATGATGCCGGTATCGAGGTTTCCTATGATGGTATGGATATCAAAATCTGAATGAACGAGAGACAACCATGAGCGTAGAAATACAGACACCCTGGTCACGCGAGGAATTTGAACAGAAACTTCGCGACAAGGAAAAATACTATCATATCAACCACGAATTCCACTTGCTGATGAACTCGGGCAAGCTGGACAAGGAAGCCATCCAGGGCTGGGTGGCCAACCGTTTTTATTACCAGACCACCATACCGATCAAGGATGCCGCTATCATGGCCAATTGCCCGGACCGCGATGTACGCCGCCAATGGGTACAACGCATCATTGACCATGACGGCACCCAGGGTAACGAAGGCGGCATCGAGGCCTGGCTGCAGCTGGCAGAGTCCGTGGGCCTGACACGGGAGGAAACCCTGTCGTATGAGCATGTGCTGCCCGGTGTACGCTTCGCTATCGATGCCTATCTGAATTTTGCCCGGCGCGCAAACTGGCAGGAAGCCGCCTGCTCATCCCTGACTG
>JBFGPT010000050.1:0-8198 GCA_041564575.1 Gammaproteobacteria bacterium
ACGAGGTGAATCACTGTATTTACTGTCATGAACGCGATACCGATTCCTGCTCAAAGGGCATGCGCAACAAGCGGGGCGGGGATTACAAGAGCAACCCGCTGGGGTCAGTTATCATCGGCTGCCCGCTGGAGGAAAAGATTTCAGAAATGCACGTGGTCAAGCGCCAGGGAGACAACATCGGCGCCCTGGCCCTGATCGTGGTCGATAATCCGAACTGCCCCGGCACCGGTCACCGTATCTGTAATGACTGCATGCGCGGCTGCATCTACCAGAAGACCGAACCCGTCAATATTCCACAGATTGAAACCAATGTACTGACCGACGTACTGTTCATGCCGTGGGGGTTCGAGATCTACAGTTTCCTGACCCGCTGGAACCCGTTGAATATCAAGCGGCCCTACGCCCTGCCCTACAACGGCAAGAATACCCTGGTCGTGGGACTGGGGCCGTCCGGCTATACCCTGAGCCATTACCTGGTCAACGAAGGCTTTGGTGTCGTCGGTATCGACGCCCTGAAGATCGAGCCCCTGCCCGAGGAACTGGTCGGCACGGAGACGACCGCGCCGGTACCGGTACGCGATTTCTCCGTGTTGTACGAGGACCTGGACAAGCGCCTGCTGGCCGGTTTCGGCGGCGTCGCCGAGTACGGCATCACCGTGCGCTGGGACAAGAATTTCCTCAAGGTGATCTATCTGAATCTGGCGCGGCGACACACTTTCCGTTGTTATGGCGGAGTGCGTTTCGGCGGCACCATGACCATCGACGAGGCCTGGAAGACCGGCTTTGATCACATTGCCATTGCCAGCGGCGCCGGCAAGCCGACCATCATCGGACTAAAGAACAATCTCATTCGCGGCATCCGCAAGGCCTCCGATTTTCTCATGGCCCTGCAACTGACCGGTGCTGCCAAGCACAATTCGCTCGCCAACCTGCAGGTGCGTTTGCCAATCGGAATTATCGGCGGTGGCCTGACCGCCATCGACACCACTACCGAGGTCATGGCGTATTACCCGGTACAGGTGGAAAAAATCCTGCGGCGTTATACGGAACTGGCGGAACAGTACGGCGAACAACAGGTCCGCGCCATGTACGATGCCGAGGAACTGACCATACTGGATGAATTCCTGGAACACGGACGCGCCATCGCGGCGGAACGTGAACGCGCCGGCAAGGCCGGCGAACAGCCGGATTTACAGAAACTGATCGATAGCTGGGGCGGGGTCACGCTGTTTTACCGCAAGGGGATCAAGGATTCACCGGCCTACCGGCAGAACCACGAGGAAATACATGAAGCCCTGCAGGAGGGTATCCAGCTGGCCGAAGGGATGAGTCCCGTCGAAGCGATTGAAGATGAACACGGCGCACTCAGGGCAGTCCGTTTTGACGTGCTGGAAAAAAAGGAAGGCCGCTGGGTCAGCGAGGGCCAATCACTGGAAGTACCGCTGCGCAGCCTGTTCATTGCCGCGGGCACGGCGCCGAATACAATCTACGAACAGGAGTATCCCTATTCCTTCCGCATGGACGAGAAATTTTTTCAGCGTTACGAGCCGCACTGGGAAGACGGCGAGATACCCGAGCTTGTTCCGATGAACGATACCGCGGTTCCGAAGCTGGGCAAACCGGCGCCGCTGACCTCCTATCACAAGCAAGGTCGCTTCATCAGTTTCTACGGTGATAATCATCCGGTCTATGCCGGCAATGTTGTCAAGGCCATGGCCAGCGCCAAGGACGGGTATCCGTATGTTGTCAGGCTGTTCGAGAAAGACCTGAAGGCGCTCAGGCCTGAAGACCAGGCGCAACGCGACCGGTCCCTGCGGGATCTATTCCGGAAACTTGACGAGGATTTGCTCGCCACCGTCGTCGAGATCAACCGCCTGACGCCGACAATCATCGAAGTCATCGTCAAGGCCCCGGCGCAGGCGCGGAAATTTCACCCCGGCCAGTTTTACCGGGTACAGAACCTGGAGGTGACGGCGCCAACCGTAAAGGACACCGTCCTTGCCGCGGAAGGCCTGGCCCTGACCGGCGCCTGGGTCGACAAGAAACAGGGACTGATTTCGCTGATCGCACTGGAAATGGGCAGTTCTTCCCGTCTGTGCAAGCTGTGGAATCCCGGCGATACGCTGGTCGTGATGGGCGTTACCGGCGCACCGACGGATATCACGGAAGAAAAAACCGTCATGCTGGTGGGCGGCGGCCTTGGAAATGCCGTGCAATTTTCCATCGGCAAGGCATTGCGCGCGCATGGTAACAAGGTGATCTACTTCGCCGGTTACAAGAATCCAGACGATGTGTTCAAGGTTGAGGATATCGAGGCGGCTTCGGACGTGATCGTCTGGGCCGTGGACCCGGCGCCGGGGATTGAAGCCATCAGGACAACCCGGCCCCAGGACCGTAGTATGGTGGGAAATATCCTGCAGGCCATCGAGGCCTATGCCCGGGGCGAACTGGGTGATACGGAGATTTCCCTGGCCGATGTCGATCACATGATCGTGATCGGTTCGGACCGCATGATGGCCGCTGTCAAGGAGGCTCGTCATGGTCACTTGAAGGAATATTTCAAGCCGGACCATATTGCCATCGGTTCAATCAATTCCCCCATGCAATGCATGATGAAGGGTGTCTGTGCCCAGTGCCTGTGCAAACACGTCGACCCGCACACGCAGGAGGAATACTTCGTGTATTCCTGCTACAACCAGGACCAGGAACTGGATCGGGTCGATTTTCCGAACCTGAACGCCCGGCTGCGACAGAACACGGTACAGGAGAAACTTTCCAACCTGTGGCTGGACTATCTGTTGAAATCCGGAGAAATCGAGCAGGCCGAGCGAACACCGGGCTAGTCTGGAAACCGTCCCTTATTCGCCCTGAGGGGACAAGATCGTGATATTTACGGCATTTCTGCATCGATAGACATTTGAAAACAGGTGAAACTGGCATATATTTGTCGGGCAATCACTTGATCAGTCAGTCACTATGCAGAATGCGCAAGCGCAACAAGCCCGGACCCTGGACCTGGCCGAGTTTGCCCATATTGGCGCCGATGAAACCGTCATGGTGGAGCAAATCGCGGATCGCACCCAGGATCTGTTTGACAGAACACTCGACTTGTTCGAACTCGACTCCTCGCCTGCAGACACGCCAGGCGGGGAAGCGCAGGTAGCCGCGCTCGCCAACCGCTTTATCCCGCTGCATGATGACCTGCGCAGCATTTACCTGTTCGCCGAGGCCCTCGGCGGATACGAACAGGTCAATGAACTGGTCAATGAAAATTCCCCCGCTAACCTGCTGTCCGCCCGCATCGAGAAACTCCTGGAACAGGACTTCCTCAGGCACGAGGATGTGAAGATCCTGGAACAGCAGCATGAGAATCTTGCCGTCGCGCTGGAAAACGCCAACAAGTATCTCAAGCAACATGCCGTTGAGGATTTCACCCGGCAGGAACTTGGCGAGCTGCATCACCTGCTGGTGAACGCAAGTATCCGCAGCAAGCAGATAACGAAATTACTCGGCAAGCACAAGATTCGTGAGATCGAGAAAGCCGTGGAACTGCTTTACCAGTTCCATGCAAAAATACACTCGGTCGAAAAAAACATTTCCGGCATATTCATGGTCGACAGTGAGGTGCTCTTTATCCCGACGAATGATCTGATCGACTGTGTCAATACCATATTCAGCGGGGTCGGCAATCCCTATCTTGCCGATAATATTGACGGCGTATTGCTGCTCGCAGCGCGGAACCTGCTGATCGAGGCCGTCAGCTTTTATTCATATTATGGCAAGGAACGGATTTACAATCTCGTCAGCAAGGGCAACCAGACCATCAGTAACGCGGTCATTACCCACCACATTCGTAAAGAGATCCTCCAGTTATTCACGGCCTGCAAGACCGACAACAAACTTGTCCTGAAACGCATCATGAAGGATGCTGAAAAGGAATTCGAGATTTCCGTTGAGGCCATACAGGCAGAGGCAGAACAAAACGCGGTTGAAATCGTCAAACAAATGCTGCCACGGCAGGAAGCGTCGAAAAAAGTAGTAAAAAAATCCCTGTTCAATAAAATTATGTCCTGGTTCAAGGGATAGCAGCACGAACAGCTCACCATGGAATTCAACAGATAAGGTAACAAGTCAAAAGTGAACATCATGATTAAAGATCCGCAGATACTCCGTAATATAGAATTATTTGAATCATTATCAGACAAGGCAATCTCGGCCATCCTTAATGCCAAGGAAAACAGCATCGAGGATTTTGAACCCAGGCAGTTCATCATACGGGAAGATGAGATGGGTGACTGTATGTACGTGATACTTGAAGGCACGGTCGAGGTCATGATTCGGGGCGGATCGGCCAACCGCGAGATTACAATTGCCACCCTTCGTGCCGGCGACTTCTTCGGCGAACAGGCCCTGTTACCTGAGAGCAGCGGCCGCAGGAACGCTACGGTCAGGGCCTTGCATGCTTCGAGGCTGTTCAAGATAGACAAGAAATATGTGCTGCTGAGTATCAAGAAAGACACCACACTGCCGGAGGACGCCGAGGAGATTACCGAGGTGAATCCGAAAATGCCCGGGCACGAGGTACGTGACCTGATCATGACCATGCGCCTGTTCCAGTCACTGGGCCGCGAGGAGTTATTGAGTATCGACAGCTGGACCAAGGTTCTGTCGGTCGGGCCCGGTGAATTTGTCATCAAGGAAGACGAGGGAGGTGATTTCCTCTATGTCGTGCTTGAAGGCACCGTCGAGGTATTCAATTTTGATGAAGATGACAGGATCGTTATACTTGCGCGGCTGGAACCGGGTACCTATTTCGGTGAACAGGCACTACTCGCAGGCAATGAAGGTAAACGCAACGCCTATGTCCGGACCGAGGGTGTCTCGCGGCTGATACAGATTCCGAAGGAATATTTCCGTCTTATTATCAACCGTGACAGCGAAATTGCCGGTGAACTGAAAAAAGTCGGGGAAAAACAGCGCGAAGAATTGAGCAAGCTCCAGGGTAACTAGTTCTCTATCCTGCAAGCACTGGTTGTATTGCGGCGGTCATGGCCGCGCATACCTGTCCCTGTTGTTGAAACCGAAGTAAATCAAAAGTGATTCACAAAGCTTGAAATCGTTATCCGTAGAAAACCTTACCAAGGTCTATGCCAATGGTTTAAAGGCATTAAAGGGAATATCACTGGATGTGAATGAAGGCGATTTTTTCGCCCTGTTGGGTCCGAATGGCGCCGGCAAATCCACGACCATCGGCATAATTTCCTCACTGGTCAACAAAACCTCGGGGACCATCAGGGTCTTCGACTACAACACGGATACGCATTTCGATGATGCCAAGCGTTGTATCGGAATCGTGCCGCAAGAGATCAATTTCAATCAGTTTGAAACCTGTCTCGAAGTCGTCATGAACCAGGGAGGCTATTACGGGATTCGCCACGGCCTGGCCCTGCAACGGTCCAAGCAATACCTGGGACAACTTGGCCTGTGGGACCGCCGGCATGACGTCTCCAGGACGCTGTCAGGCGGACTGAAACGACGGCTGATGATCGCCAGGGCATTGATCCATGAACCCAGGCTGCTGATCCTCGATGAACCGACGGCGGGAGTCGACGTGGAATTACGCCGTTCCATGTGGGACTTTCTCACTGGCCTGAACCAGTGCGGCACCACGATCGTCCTGACTACCCATTATCTTGAAGAGGCTGAACGGCTTTGCAAGAACATCGCCATCATTGATCATGGTTTAATAATAGAAAATACCAGCATGCGCGGCCTGCTGGACAAGCTCAACAAGGAAACCTACATACTCGAGACACGCGACGTTATTCCGAAAAGCACCATGATCAATGATTATTCCATGCGGGTTGTTGACAATTACTGCATGGAAATCGATGTTGAAAAGGCCCGGGGACTGAACACACTGTATGCGGAATTGTCACGACAAAATATCGAGGTCCTGGCAATGCGTGCGAAGTCAAACCGTCTTGAAGAACTTTTTTTGTCACTGGTCGAAAATGACAAGCCCAGGGAAAACGAAAATGTTCTCTGACAGAAGGCTCGTCGCCCTGTTGACCATCAGCCGGCGCGAGATACGCCGGATCCTCAGGATCTGGGTCCAGACGATACTGCCGCCGGCAATCAGCATGACACTGTATTTTATTATCTTCGGTAATCTGATCGGTCCGCGTATTGGCACCATGGACGGATTCAGTTACATGGATTTTATTGCCCCGGGTATCATCATGATGGCGATTATCAACAACTCCTATGCCAATGTTGTTTCATCGTTCTTCGGCGCAAAGTTCCAGAAACATATCGAGGAGATGCTGGTGGCGCCGGTACCCAACATCATCATACTGCTGGGTTTTATCAGCGGCGGTGTTTCCCGGGGACTTATGGTTGGCTGCGCTGTCACTATTGTTGCGCTGTTTTTTACGGATCTCAAAGTATATAGCCTGATGATTGTCATTACTGTAGTGTTGCTGACCTCGATCCTGTTTTCCCTGGGTGGACTGATTAACGCCATCTTTGCAAAAAAGTTCGATGATATCTCCATTATTCCGACCTTCGTCCTGACGCCCCTGATATACCTGGGCGGGGTATTCTACTCAATCAACCTTTTGCCTGAGTTCTGGCAAAAAGTATCGTCTTTCAATCCTATCCTGTACATGGTCAATGCCTTTCGTTACGGCATGCTGGGTGTATCGGATATTGACATCGGCCAAGCATTTTTGATTATCATACTGTTCATCATCATTCTTGGTATATTCAGCCTGATGTTGTTGAACAGGGGCACCGGTATAAAAACCTGAGGCCGGATCAAGGTCAGCCAGGGAAAATCGCCCTGCATACCATGCGGGTGAACTGCACATCAGTTGGTTCAGGATAACCGGCTGGTCGGTCTGGCCACGGATACAGAGGCATGAACTCAAGTGATCGAAACGCCTTGTCACAAGATTTCGAACACACAGGATTATCTGCCACAGCTACCGCTTACCTGTAACAAGGAGAGACATATGCAAAACTTTCATTTTCCGTTTTCAGGCGACGTGCCTGTAACACAGGCGATCAATCCATGGGAATTCTGGATCAAATCTTTCAGTTCCCAGATGGGACTCATCAACATCAACAATGTCTCATCCTCGGATCGCAATATTGAAAAAGAGGTTATCGAAAATGTCGCCAGTTATGGCCGGCAGCTTGGCAGGGTCAATGACCTGCTGGAAACCATAATCGATAATCCCGGTCTCAAGGATTTGTCCTCCAGACAACAGCGCAGCATCGAGGAATTCAGGGAAATGGTTGATCAGATCAAACAGGTCAAGCAAAAATGGAAGTCACCGGCGAGATTGTTGTCCGCCCTCGATGACATGATCTCAGCCGTGAACGCCATCAGGGAGACCCATCCTCAGGCATATGAAGAAGCGCTCAACAGGCTCCATCAGGGACTTGACCCGGACCAGAAGCGCTAGAATCACCCCGTATCATGCCGCGGCCTGCGGCGGCGCCTCGCGCTGCACGGCCCCGGGGCCAGGCTGAGCCGCTGGCACTGACACATATAATCCTGAAAATTCAGTAAGTTGAATACGCTTCCCACATGGCCCGTCACCGACGGCATGGCCACCGGCCCGCACGGGCTGGCTGACGGATAAACCTCTAAAATTCAACCGTTTCCTGCCGATATAGACCTTGATATGCGACTGGCATATTAACCACTGTGAAATTAACACATGTAATGTCTTTTCGAACTTCCGTCAGTTTTCCATCCAAACCCGAAACGGGCAGGACATCGACCGGTCCGGAGACAGGTAGTACAGTCGTCTTGCCGTTCAATCCTCGTCCGCAGGCTGATACGGCAAAGCCATTAATAAGAATTTCCATACTCTTCAAACTGACCGTGATAATCGCCAGCCTTATCATACTGTCAGCGGGAATCATGGATCGTATCGGTTTCAGCTTCTCACAACGCAGCCTGGCTGAACAGATCCATTCACGGCTGGATTCCGTCGCTTATCATCGGCAATTTCTCCTGAATTTATTTATCAATAAGGTCAATGACCAGCTGCATCTCGTAACAAGCCGAACCCGTCTCAGACAATTTTTATATGACTATCATTATGGCGAAATCGAAATTGATAATTTTCTCAATGGTACTCAAAAAATCCTGAGAGATGCGGGTAATTCCGTTCCGGCATTCA
>JBFGPT010000051.1:0-8086 GCA_041564575.1 Gammaproteobacteria bacterium
CCCCCACATAGCCCCGCTCCGCGGGGCTTTTTTTTGCTTGCACATCTTGAATTCACCCAAACGGGGTATTTACATTTGGCGCCACACGGATAGCATGATCTTACACCCAATGACTGGGTGTCATGGAACTGCATATTCAACAAGGAGAATGAAATGGAAACACTTCGAAAACTCGTATTACTCTGCTGCCTCCTCGTCCCGGCCATTACCTGCGCCGCCGACACGGTCAATATCAATACGGCCGACAAGACCGTCCTGATGGAAATGATCAATGGCATCGGCGAGAAACGCGCCGAGGCCATCATCGCCTACCGGGAACAACACGGGCCCTTCAAGAGCGTGGAGGATCTCGCCCAGGTCAGCGGGATCGGCGAGGCCATCATCGAAAAGAACCGCGAGAAACTGACGACCGGCCACTGATCCCCACCCCCGCACCTTGAAGTATTGACCGGCCTGTTTTTCATGCCGGTCTTTTTTTGCCCGGCCCCATCCCCCGTGCATATATTGAGACACGGCGGTGGTGTGCTGTATCCTTCGACGTTCATTTTTTCACTATCCCGTCCAGCACCGATGCAAGACAGTTACAATCCGGCGCTCGTTGAGGCACAGGCCCAGAAACAATGGCAGGAATCCCGGGCCTTTGAGGTCAGCGAGGATCCGGACCGTGAAAAGTTCTATTGCCTGTCCATGTTTCCCTATCCCAGCGGCAAGCTGCACATGGGTCACGTGCGCAACTACACCATCGGTGATGTCATCTCCCGCTACCAGCGCATGCAGGGCAGGAATGTCCTGCAGCCCATGGGCTGGGATGCCTTCGGCCTGCCGGCTGAAAATGCCGCCATCAGCAACCGGGTACCGCCGGCGCGCTGGACCTACGAGAACATCGATTACATGCGCCAGCAGCTGCAGCGGCTCGGCTTTGCCTACGACTGGAGCCGGGAACTGGCCACCTGCGACCCGGACTACTACCGCTGGGAGCAATGGTTTTTCACGCGCCTGTACAAAAAAGGTCTGGTCTATAAAAAGACCGCCGTGGTCAACTGGGACCCGGTGGATCAGACCGTGCTCGCCAACGAACAGGTCATCGACGGCCGGGGCTGGCGATCCGGCGCCATCGTCGAGCGCCGCGAGATCCCGCAATGGTTCCTGCGCATCACCGACTACGCCGAGGAACTGCTGGCCGGCCTCGATCAACTCGAGGGCTGGCCGGACGCGGTACGCACCATGCAACAAAACTGGATTGGCCGTTCCGAAGGCGTCGAGTTCGATTTCGAGGTGCCGGGTCACGACCCCCTGCGGGTCTATACCACCCGGCCCGATACCCTCATGGGCGTCACCTACTGCGCGGTGGCGGCGGAACACCCGCTGGCGCTGTACGCGGCGCAGCGCAACGCCGATATCGCCGGTTTTCTCGAGGAGTGCCGCAAAACCGGCACCTCAGAGGCCGCGCTTGAGACCATGGAGAAAAAAGGGCTGGCGCTGGGCATCGATGCCATCCATCCGGTGTCCCGAGAACCGGTTCCGGTCTATGTCGCCAATTTTGTGCTCATGAGCTACGGCACCGGCGCGGTCATGTCGGTGCCCGCGCATGACCAACGCGATTATGAATTCGCGCGTAAATACAACATCGCCATCAAAGGGGTAATCAAGGCGGTCAGCGGGGAGTCACCCGACCTGGCCACGGCGGCTTTCACGGAGCACGGCGTGTGTTACAACTCGGGTGATTTTGACGGCCTTGATTTCGATCAGGCCTTCACCGCCATTGCCGATTACCTGGCCGAACATGCCCGGGGCGAACGCCGGGTGAACTACCGCCTGCGCGACTGGGGGGTGTCGCGGCAACGTTACTGGGGCTGTCCCATCCCGATACTGCATACCGCGAACGGCGGTGAGTTTCCGGTTGACGAGCAGGACTTGCCGGTGCGCCTGCCCGAGGAGGTGAACTTCGATGGCAGCGGATCACCGCTCAAGGATATGTCGGAATTTACCCGGTTTGAATCTGAAGAGGGCCAGGTCTTCCAGCGCGAAACTGACACCTTCGATACCTTCTTCGAGTCGTCCTGGTATTACGCGCGCTATTGTTGCGTCGACAACGAACAGGCCTTGCTGGACGAGCGCGCCAATTACTGGCTGCCTCTGGACCAGTACATCGGCGGCATCGAACATGCGGTGATGCACCTTTTGTATGCCCGTTTTTTTCACAAGCTGATGCGTGACATACAGGATGTATTGGTGCCGCGAGAAGCAGGGATGGCGGGAGCCGCGGATGAAACATCATTAAAATGCGACGAACCCTTCACCAACCTGCTGACCCAGGGCATGGTCGTGGCCGAGACCTATTACCGTGACCGGGACGATGGCCAGAAGATCTGGTTTTCGCCGGCCGAGGTCGATGTCAAACGCGACGAGAAAGGCCGGATCAACAGCGCCACCCTGATTGCAGACGGCCAGCCCGTCAACGTCGGCAGTATCGAAAAGATGTCGAAGTCGAAGAATAACGGCGTCGATCCCCAGGCCCTGATCGATCAATACGGTGCCGATACGGTGCGACTGTACATCATGTTCGCCGCGCCACCGGATCAGAGCCTGGAATGGTCCGACAGTGCCGTCGAAGGCGCCTACCGCTTCCTCAAACGCCTGTGGAAACTCGCCCTGTCCGCGCGCGCCTGTCAGACCCGGATCGATACCGGCGTGCTCAGCGCCGAACAGAAAGAGGTTCGTTTCAAGATCCACAGCACCATCGCCAAGGTCAACGACGACATCGGCCGGCGCTATACCTTCAATACGGCGATCGCCGCAGTCATGGAACTGGTCAATGTCCTTTCGCGCATGACCTGCGAGTCTGAAAATGACCAGGCCATCCTCCATGAAGGCCTCAGCGCCAGCGTTCTGCTCTTGTCCCCCATTGTCCCGCATATCTGCGAGGCCATCTGGCAAGGCCTGGGTCACGCGGACCCGATCATCGATCACCCCTGGCCCCGGGCCGATGCGGCCGCGCTGGTGCAAGACGAGGTCGAACTGGTGGTGCAGGTGAACGGCAAGCTGCGGGCGCGTATCCAGGTTGCCCGCGATGCCGGCAAGGAAGATATCGAGCAAATGGCGCTGGCTGATGAAAACGTGCAGCGTTTTACCCGGGACAAGCAACTGAAAAAGGTCATTGTCGTTCCCGGGCGCTTAGTGAACATCGTGGTGGCTTAGGGTAATATGCAGGCCATGTATAAAGCTGCAATGCCCGGTATACGAATCGCCAACATCATGCTGCTGGCGCTGTTGCTGCACGCCTGCGGTTTTCACCTGCGCGGTTCCGGTCCGGGCGCGCTTGCGGTCTCATCCGTGCATGTCGATGCCGGCGGCGCCCGCAAGCTCGGCGAAGAGGTCAGTGCGCAGTTGTCCGGCCTCGGTGTGGCGCTCCCGGCCACCGCCGATGCGGCTGAGGTCGTGCTCAAGCTGGGCAACGAACGCCAGGAACGCAAGGTCCTGACGGTCTCGGCACAGACCGGCAAGGTCGAGGAATATGAGCTGATCCTGAGCGCCACCATGACGGTGCTGGATGCCGAGGGCAATATCCTGAGCAAGAACCAGCCGGTCAGCGCACGCCGCGACCTGACCTACGACGAAGCCGCCGTGCTGGGAAAATTTGAAGAAGAGCGCATTCTGCAAGAGGAACTGCGCAAGCAGGTTGCGGCGAACGTGCTCAGGCGGCTCAGCGCCGTGGCTCGATAGCTTTTGCATGCGGCTTCGCGCTGATCAGTTAACCGGACATCTCAAGCGAAATTCACTCGCGCCCCTGTACCTCGTCTGTGGCGACGAACCGTTGCAGATGATCGAATCCATCGACAGTATTCGCGCCACCGCCAGGGCCAACGGTTTCGAGGAACGTGTGGTACTGGAGGTCGACAAACAGTTTGACTGGAACCGGCTACTGCACGAAAGCGCCAGCCTGTCGTTGTTTTCCTCGAAAAAAATCATGGAACTACGCCTCGGTGACCTGAAACCAGGCCGCGAGGGCGGTCCGGCCCTGATCGAATACGCCAGCCAGGCATCACCCGATAATCTGCTGATCATCTCATCGGCCAGACTGGATAAAAGAACCCTGTCCGCCAAATGGTGTCAGGCCATCGACAAGGCCGGCGTCATCATGCAGATATGGCCGGTGACGGCGGCGGAGCTGCCGGACTGGATCTCGCAACGCTGCAAAAACCTCGGTAAACGCATCGATCGTCAGGGCGCGGAACTCATCGCCCAGCGCGTGGAAGGCAACCTGATGGCGGCCAGCCAGGAGATCAACAAGCTGTGCCTGCTGGCGGACGGCGACAACATCACCCTGGACGTCGTCGCCGCGGCGGTAGTGGACAGCAGCCGCTATGATGTTTTCGCCATGATGGAGGCGGCCTTTTCGGGCGATATCGCCCGATCGGCGCGCATGCTGCAAGGGTTTCGCGGCGAGGGGGTAGAACCCATGGCCATATACGGCGCCCTCATGTGGAACATGCGCCTGCTTTCCAGCCTGGCCCTGCGAGTGGCCGCGGGCGACAACGTCGATCAGGCGCTGGCCTCGCAATGGGGTCTCAATGCACAAAAGAAGTTCGCACTGAAAAAAGCGCTGAACAGGCACCAACCCGAATTCATCCAGCAACTGCTGGTCAACGCCGGCAAACTCGATCGCATCCTCAAGGGCGAAAACAAGCCTTTGGGCTGGTCGTGTTTCCAGGAACTGTTGCAGGCGATCGTCGACCATCGCGCCTGGCCGCCGCAACTGTTGAACGCACTGACAGCCTGATCATGGATATCAGGCAATACATGCAGGAACTGGGCAAAATGGCGCGCGCCGCCGCACATGCGATGGCCAGCGCCGACAGCCATGACAAGAACCAGGCCCTGAATTTCATCGCCGATCGCATCCTCGATCAGGCTGACCAGTTGCTCGAGGCCAATCGCAGGGACCTTGAAGCCGGCCGCGTTAAACAGCTGGAGGCCGCGCTGATGGATCGCCTCGAGCTGACACCGGCGCGTATCGAGGCCATGGCCGCGGGCCTGCGCGAGGTGGCGGCCCTGCCGGACCCGGTAGGTGAAATCAGCAATCTCAAATCCCGGCCATCGGGGATCGAGGTCGGCCAGATGCGGGTGCCGCTGGGCGTGGTCGGTATCATCTACGAGTCACGGCCGAACGTCACCGCCGATGCCGCCGGCCTGTGCCTGAAGTCCGGCAACGCCTCGATCCTGCGCGGTGGCTCGGAGGCCATCGAGTCGAACCGGGCCATCGCCGCCTGTATCGGTCCGGGACTCGAGGCCGCCGGTCTGCCGGCAACGGCGGTGCAGGTGGTCGACACCACGGACCGTGCGGCGGTCGGCGAACTGATCAGCATGCCCGAATACGTCGATGTGATCGTCCCGCGCGGCGGCAAGGGTCTGATCGAGCGCATCAGCCGCGAGGCGACCATCCCCGTGATCAAACACCTGGACGGGATCTGCCACGTGTACATTGATGACCAGGCCGATCTCGACAAGGCCCTGGCGATCGCCTACAACGCCAAGACCCAGCGCTACGGCACCTGCAATACCATGGAGTGCCTGCTGGTGGCCGAGGCCGTGGCCGAACCGGTGTTAAGCGCGCTGGGCCCGATGTACGCCGAGGCCGGCGTCGAGATCCGCGGCTGCGGGAAGTCCAGGAAAATACTACCGGACATCGGTGCCGCCACGGACGAGGATTATGCTACCGAGTACCTGGCGCCGATCCTGTCGCTGAAGATCGTTAACGGCCTGGATGAAGCCATGGCGCATATCGAACGCTTCGGCTCGCAACACACCGACTGCATCGTCACCGAGAACATCACCCGGGCGCGACGGTTCCTGCGCGAAGTGGATTCCAGTTCGGTCATGGTCAACGCCTCGACAAGGTTTGCTGACGGCTTTGAATACGGTCTCGGCGCCGAGATCGGCATCAGCACCGACAAGTTTCACGCCCGCGGACCGGTGGGCCTCGAGGGCCTGACCTCGCAAAAATACATCGTCCTCGGCGATGGCCACATCAGAACCTAGCATACTGCCGACTGGCAAACTGCAAGCGTTGCATGCTTATCCCGTATTACCCTGACGCACTTACCACCGGTGGCTAACCGCGTATGACCAGGCCGATCGGTATATTGGGCGGCACCTTCGATCCTGTTCACCACGGCCATTTGCGCATGGCCATTGAGGTCCGGGATTTACTGGGCCTTGAAGAGGTGCGGTTCGTGCCGCTGCACATCCCGCCACACCGCACCCCCCCCGTGGCCAGCGGTCAGCATCGCCTGCATATGCTGAAACTTGCCGTCAACGACATTGCCGGTCTGAGCGTGGATGAACGCGAGATACGGCGCGATGCAATCTCCTACACGATCCACACGGCCAGATCCCTGCGCGAGGAATTTCCCGGGCAGCCGCTGTGCCTGTTGCTGGGCGAGGATGCCTTTCGGTCATTCGATAGCTGGCGGGAATGGGACAAACTTACCGACTACGTGCATATCATCATCGCCAGCCGCGATGGCAACGACGCAAACGCATATCCGGAGCCGTTGCAGGTATTTTACGATGCACGCCACAGCGCTGATCCGCAGCACCTGGCCAGCCGCGCCAGCGGCGCAATCTACCGTGCGCTGATCCCTGTGCTGGATATCAGCTCGACGCGGATCCGCGCACTGATCGCCGGGGAGGGGAATGCGGAATTCCTGTTGCCCGCGGCGGTCCTTGATTACATACACCAGCAGCAACTCTACAGATAAACCATGCAGCTTGAAAAACTGACCCGTCTCATTGTAGACACTTTGAATGATATGAAGGCCTATGACGTCACCGTGCTTCATGTTGAAAAACTGGCCTCATTTACCGACGTCATGATCATCGCCACCGGCCAGTCTGACCGACAGGTCCGCGCGCTGGCGACCAGGGTGCTGGAGGAAACCAAACGCCGACACGTAACGTCCCTGGGTTCCGAGGGTATTGATCAGGGACAATGGGCACTGCTGGATTTCGGTGATGTCATAGTGCATGTCATGCACCCGGACATGCGCAATTACTACCAGCTGGAAAAGCTCTGGACGGCGCACGAACAGGAAGACGTGAAGTCGCATTGAGGTGAAACTGACCCTGCTTGCCGTCGGCCGGAAAATGCCGGCCTGGATCAACAGCGGCTTCGAGACGTATGCCCGGCGCATCAGTGATGAATGGACCCTGCGCCTGATCGAAGTGGCGGCGCTAAAACGCAGCGGCGCGGACTCACCGGAAACGCTACGCGCCAGGGAGGCCGGCCTCATCCGGGAGAAAATTCCCCCCGGCAGTTACCTGGTTGCGCTGGATGAAAACGGCAAGTCCTGCACGACCCGTGACCTGTCACGAAAACTGCAGAAGTGGCAGGACAACGCTACGGACATCTGTTTCCTCATCGGCGGGGCGGACGGCCTGGATCGCGCGTTGATCGATGAGGCCTTTGAGGTCTTGTCACTCTCAACGATGACCCTGCCGCATGGTCTGGCCAGGGTAATGCTTGCCGAGCAACTGTATCGCGCCTGGAGTATCCTGAAGCACCATCCTTACCACAGGGACTGACGCAACACGACCTTTTCACGCGCCCGGATATAGGTCATGGACCGTGCGCGGACTCTCGAACTATAATCCCGCCAGATTTCATAGAAAAAGACAAACACGCATGAGCAAAGAGGATCTACAAAAATCGCTTGAGGCCCTGCAGGCCGAACTCGACAAACTTGATGGTCCGGAAGAGGAGATCCGCGATCGTGCCACGCGGTTGATCGACGACATCGAGCGGCAACTGGAAAACCCGGAGGCGAACCAGGACGAGGACACGCTGGTCGAGCGCATTCAGAAAACCCTCGAGCAGTTCGAGGTCGAGCATCCCCGCATCACCGGTATCATGAACCGTATCATGATGACTTTGAGTGATATGGGTATCTGATCCCCGTATCGCTTTCTTCGTCGTACCCGGGCGTTCCCCGAATCACGATCAATACAGGTGATAGATTGCCATCCGGTATTACAGGCTTGCCGTCGAAATATTTTTACCTGGCCCTGATGCTGGCCGGTCTGGCGC
>JBFGPT010000052.1:0-8041 GCA_041564575.1 Gammaproteobacteria bacterium
TACCGTGAAGATACTGGACAAGGCCAGCGAGATGGGATTTATCGACGAGCGGGGTCTGTTGACACGCAAGGGCCGGGCCCTGATCGCGCGTTACACCTAGCGGATCCGGACGGCAGTCTGCTCCACCAGATGCATCGCGGCCGTTAATCCACCATAATAAACCCCTGAATATTTCGCATGGCCACGGGGCCTGCCAACCCGTTGCCGCGGTATAAAAACAAGAACAACGGGGGAGAGGGGTAATGGCGAGTTATACCACTGAAGATATCCGCAATATCGCATTGGTCGGCCAGGGTGGCAGCGGCAAGACCACGCTGGTCGAGACCTTGCTGCATCAAGCCGGTGCCATCGGCGCCATGGGTGCCGTGGAAAAGGGTGCCACCGTGTCGGATTTCGATCCGCAGGAACGCGCGCATCAGCACTCCATCAACAGCACGCTGGTCAGCATGGATTATCATGGCGGCCATATCAATCTGATCGATACCCCCGGCTATCCGGATTTCATGGGCAAGGCCCTGGCGGTACTGGAGGCCGTCGAAACCTGTGCCGTGGTCATCAACGCCCAGAACGGTATCGAAATGGTGTCCCGTAAAATGATGCAGGTGGCCCGCGATCGGCGTCTGGATCGTCTGATCATCGTTAACAAGATCGACGCCGACAATGTCGATCTGGAGGCCCTGCTGGGTGAGATCCGCGAGGCCTTTGGCGATGTATGCCTGCCCCTGAACCTGCCGGCCAATGGCGGCGGCGCGGTAATCGACTGTTTTTTCCAGCCCAGCGGGGGTGAGACTGATTTCTCCAGCGTGGAAGAGGCGCACACACAGATCCTGGACCAGGTGATTGAACTGGATGAAGACCTGATGGAGGTTTACCTGGAGCAGGGACAGGAGATCAGTCCGGGGCAGTTGCACGAACCATTTGAGCAGGCCCTGCGTGAGGGGCATCTGATACCGGTATGTTTTGTGTCAGCGGCCAGCGGGGTAGGTGTTCCGGAATTGCTGGATATCTTCGCGCGTCTAATGCCGACGCCGCTGGAGGGGAATCCACCGCAATATCTCAAGGGCGAGGGCAAGGACGCACAGCGCGTCGAGATCTCGCCGGAGGCCGATGCCCATGCCCTGGCCCATGTTTTCAAGGTCACCATCGATCCCTTTGTCGGCAAGATGGGCGTCTTCCGTATCCACCAGGGCACCATCAACCGCGATACGCAACTGTATATCGGTGATAGCCGCAAGCCGTTCAAGGTCGGTCACCTGCTGAAGTTACAGGGCAAGGACAGTCGCGAAACCGACCGGGGCATCCCGGGGGATATCTGTGCCGTGGCCAAGGTCGATGAGATAGAGTTTGAATCGGTGCTGCACGATTCGCACGAGGAGGATCATTTCCATTTGCGGCCGGTGAATTTCCCGGCACCGATGTATGGCCTGGCTATCGAGGCGAAAAGCCGGGGCGACGAGCAGAAAATTTCCGACGCCCTGAAAAAACTTGAGGCCGAGGATCCCAGTTTCAGGGTCGAACACAATTCCGGTACCAATGAAACCGTGATCCGCGGCCTGGGTGAGTATCACCTGCGTATGATCCTGGAGAAACTCAGGGACGTCTACAATGTCGAGGTCGAGACGCGGCCACCCAGGATTGCCTACCGTGAAACCATTACCCGCAGCGCTGATGGCCATCATCGCCACAAGAAGCAATCCGGCGGCGCCGGACAGTTCGGCGAGGTTTTCCTCAGGATCGAACCGCTGGAACGGGGTTCCGGCTTTGAGTTCGTCGATGAGATCGTTGGCGGGGTGATCCCGAAACAGTTTATCCCTGCCGTGGAAAAAGGCATCCGCCAGGCCATGGACGAGGGCGCGGTCGCCGGATTTCCCATGCAGGATATCCGGGTGCGGATCAACGACGGCAAGCACCATTCGGTCGATTCCAAGGAAGTTGCCTTTGTTGCTGCCGGCAAGAAGGCCTTCCTGGATGCGGTCGGCAAGGCCCGGGCCGTAGTGCTTGAGCCGGTTGTCGAAATCAGCGTGACCTGCCCGGCCGTGTCCATGGGCGATATCACCGCGGACCTGTCCGGCAAACGCGGGCGTATCAACGATACCCGGGCCATGAGCGGTGGCATGACCCAGATCGAAGCCCTGGTACCGCTGAGCGAACTGGGCCATTACCAGACGGAACTGAAGTCCATCACCGGCGGCGCCGGCAGTTACTCGATCACCTTCAGCCACTATGACCCGGTACCGGCAAAGACACAGCAGGAATTGGCGGCCGCATACAAACCGCGGGCCGAGGAGGAGTAGGTCCGCGCACGGCGGCCCCGGGCCGTTCTTTATAATCCCTGTCTATATAAATAGTGCTAACAGGCACTTTTCTTTATAAGAAAGGCCTGTTATCTTACTTCGCCCATTCCGGCGGGCGTATATAATTTAACTTATGTATCAATACGATAACTACGATCAGACCATTGTCAATGAGCGCGTGGAACAGTTTCGTGATCAGACCCGGCGCTTTCTCGCCGGCAAGCTGAGCGAAGACGAATACCGCCCCCTGCGACTGATGAACGGGCTGTATATCCAGCGGCATGCACCGATGCTGCGCGTAGCGATTCCCTATGGTCTGTTGTCCTCGAAACAACTGCGTATGCTGGCGCATATCGCCCGCAAGTATGACAAGGGTTACGGTCATTTCAGTACACGGCAGAACATCCAGTACAACTGGCCTGCCCTGGAGACCGTCCCCGATATTCTCGCCGACCTGGCCAGCGTGGAGATGCACGCGATCCAGACCAGCGGCAATTGTATCCGCAATACCACGTCCGACCAGTTCGCCGGTGTTGCGAGAGACGAGATCGAGGACCCCCGGCCGTATTGCGAGATCATCCGGCAATGGTCGACCTTTCATCCCGAGTTTTCCTACCTGCCGCGCAAGTTCAAGATAGCCGTGAGCGGGGCCAGTCATGATCGCGCCGCCGTACAGGTCCACGATATCGGTATCTACCTGGTTAAAAACACCGGAGGCGAGGTCGGTTTTCGTATCATGGTGGGCGGTGGACAGGGGCGTACGCCCTTTATCGGCAAGTGGATCCGTGAGTTTCTGGAGAAGGAACACCTGTTGTCCTATCTCGAAGCCATCCTGCGTGTCTATAACCGCTGGGGACGCCGCGACAACAAGTTCAAGGCCCGGATCAAGATCCAGGTGCATGAACTCGGGCAGGAAAAATTTACTGAACTGGTTGAAAAGGAATGGTCATTGATCCGGGACTCCGCCATGAAACTGGATCAACAGGAAATCGATCGCGTGAAAAAATATTTCACCCTGCCGGAGTATGATCCCGATGCCGCCTCTGATCAGAGCTACGAGGAACACCGGCGCAGTGAAACGGCCTTTGATAAATGGACCCGGCGTAATCTCGCCGGGCACAAGCAGCCCGGCTATCATATCGTGATTGTCTCTCTCAAGGCCCCGGCGGTGCCGCCGGGCGATGCGACCGACGCGCAGATGGATACGATTGCCGACCTGGCCGATAAGTACAGCGCCGGTGAGGTTGTGGTTACGCACGATCAGAACCTGGTCCTGCCGCACGTGAAGCAGGCGGACCTGTATGCACTCTGGCAGAAACTCGACGACAACGGACTGGCGACACCGAATATCGGCTTGCTGACCGATATGATCTGCTGCCCGGGCCTGGATTTCTGCAGCCTGGCCAATGCCGGATCGATCCCGATCGCTGCCCAGATCAACAGGAAATTCGATGACATGGATTACCTGCATGACATCGGCGACATCAAGATCAAGATGTCCGGTTGCATGAACGCCTGTGGCCACCACCACGTCGGGCATATCGGCATCCTGGGCGTGGACAAGAAAGGCGTGGAATTCTATCAGCTGACCCTTGGCGGCTCCGCTGAAAATGACGCCAGCCTGGGCGACCGCCTCGGCAAGGCCATCGAGAAGGAGCGGGTAGCGGATGTCATCGGCCAGATACTGGATGTCTACGTCGAGCAGCGCGAGGGTGAGGAACGCTTTATCGATACCTATCGCAGGGTCGGCATCAATCCCTTCAAGGAACGGGTCTACGGTAGCCTCGATAACTGAGCGGAACGAGCGTTGGAGCGAACAGTATGAAAGTCATTAAAGACGGCGGCATTATCGACGACGAGTGGACCTTGCTGCGCGAGGCCGATGCAGAGACCCTGCCGGCGGGCCGGCTGATCCTGCCATTTCCGTTCTGGCTGGAAAACCGCGAGGCATTGGCCGGGCGTGATGCTGCTACCGGCATCTGGCTGGATGGCGGTATAGATGTTGAGAATATCGTCGAATACCTGGATCAATTCGGGATCATCGCCCTGGATTTTCCCGCGTTTACTGACGGCCGTTGTTACTCGCATGCACGTCTGCTGCGTGAACGCTATCAATACCAGGGTGAATTGCGCGCGATCGGCGATGTGCTGCAGGACCAGTTGTTTTACATGCGGCGCTGTGGATTTGATTCATTCCAGCTGCGCGAAGACAAGGATTACCACGACGCCCTTGAGGCATTCAATACTTTTTCCGTCAGTTACCAGGCGGCCAGCGATGAGCCGTTGCCCCTGTATCGCAGAAGATAGCTTTCACAAACAGTGGCGCAGGTCTCTCACTCGCCGCACAACTCCCTGAACAGAAGCGCCTAGACCGTAATGGTGGTGATCGATGGCGTGTTCATTTCCGCTTTGCTGTTAAAGCCGCGTACCAGTAATATCTTTTCGCCGCTCGTCGCCAGGTCCTGCTCACGGGCCACGATGCGCGCCAGCTCATTCGGGTTCATCGTACCCGCCTTGTCCGACAACACCGGGATCACGCACCAAAAGAGCGACATGCGCCGGCAGACCTCGGGCCGTCGCGTGATCGCGATGATTGGTGCCGAGGGCCGCGCCGAACTCATGGTCGCAGCCGTCATGCCGCTTTGTGAAATCACGATGATGGAATTGACCCGCAGTTCATGCGACATGCGCGACGTGGCATTGGCGACGGCATCCCAGATGGACAGAGCCTGTCCCCTGGCGGTTTTCCTGACATTGCCATAGGCGTGTTGTTTCCAGAGATAGGCCTCGGTCTGCCGCGCGATGCGATCCATCATGCGCACGGCGGCAACCGGATACGCACCGACGGCCGTTTCACCGGAGAGCATCACGGCATCGGTGCCGAGGGTGACCGCGTTGGCGACATCGGTGACTTCCGCGCGTGTCGGCCGGGCGTTTTCGATCATGGACTCGAGCATTTGCGTGGCCACGATCACCGGTTTGAATTTACGCCGGGCCATATCGATCAACTGGTGTTGCGCCACCGGGACGAGTTCCGGTTTCAGCTCGACGCCGAGATCACCGCGTGCCACCATGATGCCGTCGGCGGTTTCGATAATACTCGAGGCCTCGTCCAGGGCCTCGGGTTTTTCAATCTTGGCAATGATGCTGGTGTGCTTGCCGGCCGCCTCGATGATGTTACGCAGGTCCTGAATGTCTTCGGCGCGGCGCACGAAGGACAGGGCGAAAAAATCCACGCCGAGTTGCATGGCGAATTCCGCGTCCTGCCGATCTTTATCGGTCAACGACGGCGCCGAGACGTTGACCCCGGGGAGATTGATGCCCTTGTGATTCCCCAGTGTGCCACCGTAGAGTACGGTGCAACTGATCTCGGTGCCTTGTACGTCTTCGACTACCAGTTCCAGTGTGCCATCGGCAAGCAGGATGTGATCATCAGGCTCAACATCATCCGCCAGGGCGGCATATTGCGACGGGATCAAGCCCGCCTTGCCGGTAATTTCCCGTGTCGTCACCACCACTTTGTCGCCGGCCTTGAGTTCGATACTGCCCTGCTTGAACTTTCCAGTGCGGATCTTGGGGCCGCATAAATCCGCCAGGATGCCAATGGGGCGATTCAGTTCAACCGCCAGTTCACGGACATCCGTATAGGTCTGCCGGTGGAAGTCATAATCGCCATGCGACATGTTCAGGCGAAAAACATTTACGCCCGATTCGATTAACTGCCTGATCGTCGGCCTGTCGCAACTGACCGGGCCCAGCGTCGCGATGATCTTGGTCCGGCGCATCTTGAGCAGATTGATTTCGGTGTTGATAGACATAGGTCGTCCTGTTGTTCCTGGTTCCGTTAACGGCTTGATAATTGCATTGCTTAATGTACCAGCGGGGCTGAATACACAGCTATATTATCAAGTTATTGATTTAAATATAAAAATGATGTAATTGTAATGCCTTGCCTGTGAATCGGATGATAATTCCGGGTTTGGGCGTCGTTGAGTGACATCATATTGACGTTATCCCGGTATGAATATTCACTGGATTGTAACTGCTCTCACCCATGTTGGCGATGCAGCGAACGTAAGAATGATCGCCAGAGGCAAACCTGCGGGACATCGATTCAAGAATGAAAAATAAAACCACAGGCGTGGATCCCGGAAGCGGACTTGAGGTCCGACAGCTCGAGGATATCTTCGAGAATGCACTTGAGTGTATCTCCCGCATAGATCGTCAGGGTAATTTCCTCAGTATCAACAGCCGTTATGCCGAGTCCTGCGGGTACACCGTGGAAGAAATGATTGGCATGGTCTGGGAGGATACCGTGGTCGGGGATGACCTGGTTGTTGCACGGCAGGCTTTCCAGGCCATGATCGATACTGGCCGGGGCGAGGCGGAGTTGCGGGGCGTTCGCAAGAATGGCCAGATGTTTTTCATGCACATAGTCCTGGTGCGTGGCCTCGAGACAACGGACTCCAGCGTCGGCCACTACTGTTTCATGCAGGATATAACCCACAAGAAACTTGCAGAAAAACAGGTTCTGGTTGACGCTCATCGGGATGCGCGGTACAGCGAGGAGAAATTTACCCGCCTGTTGACCTCCAGCCCTGACGCGGTATTCATTCTGCATTTCGACAGTCAGAAGATCACGTACCTTAATGATGCCGCGCTGGCACTGAGCGGTTACCGGGCCGAGGAGATGCTGGGGCAACCATTGCCGGAACTGGACCTCTTCAGCCTCCCCTACGATGAATCCGGAAATATACTGACTTTGCTGGGCAGTGACAGCTACCGTGATCGGGATGCCCTGATTCGCCATTCCAGTGGTAACCGGATCCCGATCAGCCTGTCGTTGACCACTGTCAATGTCGAGGGCCGGAACAGCTACCAGCTTGTCGCCCGTGATATCTCGCAGCGCAAGCTACGGGAACGGGCCTACAAGCAGGCCACCGAGCTGCTCTCTACCCTGCCGGCGGAAAACTTTTTTCAAAATGCAGTGAAATTGCTGGCGGACACGCTTGACGTTGAGGTTGCCATGATAACGGCCTGCGAGGGCGAACCGGAAGGCGTGGTCCGTACCCTGGCTTTTTGTGAATCCGGCAAGCTCCAGGAAAATACTTCCTATCCTCTGGACGGCACGCCCTGCGCCGAGGTCCTCGGCGGTCAATCCCTGTTACATACCGACGGCATACAGTCTCTCTATCCGCGCGACAGTTACCTGTCGGGCCGGCAACTCAGGAGTTATCTGGCCGAGCCGATGCGCGACTCGCACAACCGGATCATGGGACATTTTGCAATACTGGATACCAGGCCGGTTCAACATATCGAACAGATTCACTCCCTTTTGAAGGTGTTCAGTGCAAGAGCCGCGGTGGAACTGGAGCGAAAGCAGAGCCTGCGCGACTTACAGGTCAATGAAGAGCGCCTGCAGCAGGTCACCACGTCCTCACAAGCGATTATCTGGGAAGTCGACAAGAATCTCGTGTATACCTTCGTCAGTCCAGCGGTCGAGGAGGTCCTTGGTTACCGGCCGGAAGAAATTATCGGCACCCGCGTGGTTGATATCCTGTATCCACAGGACAAAAGGGAGTTTTTGTGCAAAAGCCGGGATTACATTAAATCCGCCCAGCCCTTCAGTCATATCTGCGCACGCATGTTTCACAAGAACGGCAGGCTCGCCCATTTCCGTGTCAGTGGTATGCCTATCCTCGATAAAGACGGAAACCTGCAATCAGTCCGCGGTTCTTCCATCGATA
>JBFGPT010000053.1:0-8038 GCA_041564575.1 Gammaproteobacteria bacterium
ACCAGTTGGCTGACTGAATTTTTCAACAAGATAACGAACTGATCAAAAGACTCAACCTGCCCCTGGAGCTTGATACCATTTACCAGGTAAATTGAAACGGGTATACGTTCTTTTCTAAGTGCATTGAGAAATGGGTCTTGTAATGTATGCCCCTTGCTCATCTAGGTTCTCCTTATTCTTATTCACAACATATCCCACGACCGCCGAGGCCCGAATGCTGCGATCCAGCCTGCGCTTGCCAGCTGATTTGTTATCGCTATCGTTGCCGACGCCGATCATGTACCCCCTGCAGTTACAATCCTAGGGATAGTATATTACAAAGGCGTGATCTCTGCCCGATCCTGTAAAAATTTCAATACCTTATCGTGTATCTCCACATCTTCCGAGGCAAATTCACGGAAATTCCGTTCCCGGCGCAGCCAGGTCAGCTGCCGTTTTGCCAGTTGCTGCGTCGCAATAATAGCATGTCTGCACATGTCTTCATATGCCAGATCACCGTCCAGGTAGCGCCATATCTGGCGGTAGCCCACCATGCGTATCGACGGCAATCCGGCATGCAAATCCGCCCGCCGGTACAGATCCCGGACCTCCTCGACCAGGCCCGCTTGCAACATGTCTTCAAACCTTCGACCGATGATCTGCCGGTGTTGTTCACGGTCCTTGGGCGTGAGTACCAGTTTGATGACCCGGTATGGCAGGCCTTCCCCCCGGCTTTCGCGAAAATGCTGAGTCAGGGTTCGGCCGGTCAGGCTGTATACCTCCAGTGCGCGTTGCAGGCGTTGGGGATCATTCGGGTGGATGCGCCGCGCCGAGTCCGGATCGATTTGTTGCAAGCGCCGGTGCAGTGCCGCCAGTCCCTTATCACTGGCTTCCTGATCGAGACGGGCACGAACCGCTGCATCGGCCGGGGGTAATTCACTGATACCGTGTTCCAACGCGCGAAAATACAGGCCGGTGCCGCCGACCAGCAGGGGCCATCTGCCATGTTGCAGGATGTCCTCGATGGCCTGCAGGGCGTCACTGCGAAATTCCGCGGCCGAGTAGCTGTCCGCCGGATCACGGATATCGATCAGGCGGTGTGGTGCCCGCTCAAGCACTACCTTCGCCGGCTTGGCGGTGCCGATGTCCATGCCGCGATACACCATGGCCGAATCAACGCTGATGATGTCGACCGGGAAATGTTCATGCAGGTGCAGGGCCACACCGGTCTTGCCGGTCGCCGTAGCGCCCATGAGAAAAATAACGGGGATATCGTGCTTCATGATCCGGAATGTTACGCGGAGTTACCGGCCACCGAGCAGGGCCAGCAGGTCATCAGCGCTCAAGCGGCGATATACCGGTGGCGTGCGCGCGCCGGTGTATTCCGTTTGCATGATAGCATCGATGATGCGGCACAAATCCTCATGAGTGAGACTGCCCTGGCGATCGTTGACATGCCCGAGCACAATCTCGTCGATGTCGTCGTCACATGCCGCGGACCTGTCCAGGGCCGCGACCAGATCATCGAACAGTCCCGCCGCATCGGCGAATTCAAGAAATGCCGGCAGTTGCCGCAGCATGATGCTATCCGGCGCCTGGCGCACAACATCGACGCCGATGACCGCCAGCATGTCGAGACGATCCTCAAGTTTATCCAGCATGGACCGTGGATACTCGCGGCTGACGGGCAGCAACAGAGGTTTTTGTACCACCCGGTGGCCGGCGCGAACTTGCGCCAGCGCTTGCCGCGCAAGCGTCATGCGGGCGGCCTGCAGATCGAACAGGATCGTGGCTTGCGCATCTTCAAAGATTAGAAAGCGACCTTGTAACACGGCCCTGATTTGCGCAGGTTGCGTTTGCAACGATCCCGTGGCCGGCAGCGGTCCCCCGGACTCGCGCACTTCGACCGTGTTGATTTCCTGCGCAACCTTTGCTGAATGGCTGCCATCACCGGCTACCGCCGGCTCAGGCACACGTCCGGCTGTCAGGGTGTCGGCCACCGCGGCATGAATGAAATCATGCACATCGCGGGTATGCGCGAATCGTACCTCGTGCTTGGCGGGATGCACGTTGATATCGGCAAGCGCAGGGTCCATTTCCAGGAACAGCACGTAACAGGGGTAGCGGCCGGGATAGATACGATCGGCATAGCCGACCCGGATAGCATGGTTCAGATGTTTGTCACGAATCGCCCGGCCATTGAGATAAAGATATTGCCGATCAGACTGGTTGCGGGCGATGGCGGGATCACCCAGCCAGCCCCAGAGATGAAAGGCAGCGGCGCTGTAGTCCAGTGGCCTGGCCTTGTGAATGAACTCCTGTCCGGCAATGGCGGCCACACGGCGTGCATAATCCGCGCTCACCGCCGGGTAAGTCATGACCTTGCGGCCATTGTGCGTCACGTGGAATCCGGTTGAAAAATGACTCAGGGCGATCTGCCTGATCACGTATTGTACGTGCTGGTACTCGGTCCACTCGGTACGGAGAAACTTGCGCCGGGCCGGGGTGTTGAAAAACAGGGTCCTGACCTCGACCGTAGTGCCGGCCCGGTGTGCAACCGGCATGACGTATTCGATGCTCGATCCGCTGCATTGCATTTCGAGTCCCTGGCCGCTGTCATCACACGACGACTGTATCGTCATTCTTGATACCGAGGCGATGGCGCCCAGCGCCTCGCCGCGAAAACCGAGCGTTTGCACCCGTTGCAGGGCCCCGCCCTCGGACAGTTTACTGGTCGAATGCCTGTCCAGGGTCTGCCTCAGGTCATCCGGGTGGATCCCGTGGCCATTGTCCGTGATGCGGATACGAGTAATCCCACCGCGTTCAAGATCGATACGTATATGATCCGCACGGGCGTCAATGGCGTTTTCCAGCAGTTCCTTGACCACCGATGCCGGCCGCTCGACGACCTCACCGGCCGCGATTTGATCCGCCAGTTCCCGCGGCAGGGCGTGAATTCGTGGCACATTGTTCAACCCGGACATGCGGCTATGATAAAGCAGAATCGGGTGGGCCGGGGACGGAACTGTCCGGGGCTGGTGGAAGATGACGGCAAAATATCGCGGCGCCGGCGGCACCGCTAGCTGGGACTAACTGTCCTCGGGGATGCTCAATGTGCGACCGATGATCAGACGATCATTGGTCAGGCGGTTGTGTTCACGCAATCTTTTCAGGCTGACGCTGTACAGCTTGGCGATGCCGGACAAGGTATCGCCATGCACAATGACATGTTTTTTTGGTGCGATCTCTGCCAGCAGGGTCCCTTCCGGGGCATAGTCCTGGAAGTATCCGCGCAGTCCCTGCAAAATCGCTTTGGCCAGGCGGTCCTGGTAGGCGCCGTCCAGCAAGCGCTTTTCTTCGGTCGGGTTGGAGATATAAGCCGTTTCAATCAGAATCGACGGCACATCCGGTGATTTCAGCACGGCGAAACCGGCCGATTGCACGCTGCGCTTGTGCACCTTGCCCAGGTTTTTCAAACCGCCCAGTACACGATCCGCCACATCGATGCTGGCCTCCAGACTTGCGGTCTGTGACAGGTCCAGCAGCACCGAGGCCAGCGTATCGTCCTTGTCCACCAGGCTTACCCCGCCGATCAGATCCGAGGCGTTTTCCTGCTCGGCGAGCCAGCGGGCCGCCTCACTGCTGGCACCCTTCTTGGACAACACGTAGACGGAGGAACCGCGCACCCGGGGATCGTGAAACGCGTCGGCATGAATGGAAATAAACAGATCGGCCTTGTGCTCACGCGCCTTTTCGATGCGATTGCGCAGGCGTATGAAGTAATCGCCTTCCCGGATAAGCACCGCGCGCATGCCATGTTCGCGGTTAATCAGATCCCGCAGTTTTTTCGAGATGGCAAACACCACGTCCTTTTCATAGACGCCGCTCGGACCCCTGGCGCCGGGGTCCTCACCGCCGTGCCCGGCATCGATGGCGATGATCACATCGCGCGAACGTTGCGCCGGCGGCGCGTAGTTGACCCGCCTGATATCCGTCTCGTGTTCCGGTTCCAGGATGTCGATGACCAGGCGATGGCCATACTTCTGGTTGGGCGTCAGCAGAAAACTCTTGATCTCGGCCGTGCGTTTCAGGTCAAGGACAAAACGCAGATCCGTTTCATGCCAGACCGAGCTACGAATGCGACTGACGAATTTATCCTCGTCGCCGGGCTGTATATGCGCCTTGTTGAGGCGGGCGTTGCTGATATCGATGACCGCACGCTCGGGCCCGGTCAACATCAACCTGTTGTATTCGACGGGCTCGGAAATATCCAGCACGATGCGGGTGCTGTCCGGGGCCGCCCAGACACGCACGTTCTCGACCTCTGCCGGAGCGGCCATAAGTTCGAGTGAAAACAATAAGGTAGCGTATGTTAGAAGGCGTTTCATATCCCTGGAGTTATTCGCTTTACCTTAATTTATTAGCCGATATGTTAATAATTTCAAGTTTTTTTTAAAAAATCAACTTATCCTCATGTTTTCAATGTATAAAGAGATGCGATTTAAGGTTTGACCCGAACTTGGCCAGCGGCCCGGGGTGAGGTCTCCAGCGTGCGTGGATCCAGGTTATTCCAGTGTCGCCAGAATCATTTCGCCGCGCGGTGTCCCCGGGCTTAAGCCGAGTACCCGGCAGTCACCATGTATCTCGATATGGATCTCGACATCCACCGGTGGCAGGAACCCGTGGCCGCGTTCCGGCCATTCCACCAGCGAGATGGCCTGTTCGCTGAAATAATCGCGGATGCCAATCGCTTCCAGTTCTTCGGGATCATTGAGACGGTAGAGATCGAAGTGATAGACCCTGTGTGCCGGCAGTTGATAGGGCTCGATCAGGGTATAGGTCGGGCTCTTGACCGCCCCCGCATGGCCCAGTTGCCTGAGAAAACCGCGCACGAAGGTTGTCTTGCCCGCACCCAGGGTGCCGCTCAGGCATATCAGGCAGTGCGGCGGGCAGACCGCAGCCATTCGCGCCGCCAGCGCCTGCATGGCCTCCGGACTTTCGACGCTAAGGGTCTTCAAGAGTCGGGATTCAGGAGCTTGCGGATGTGCGGCATCAGGTCCGTGGCCAGCAGACCGCGTTCACCACCGACAAAGGCAGCCTGATCAGCGGCGCGGGCGTGCAGGCAGACACCCATGATCGCCGAATGCGCCTGGCCGAATCCCTGGGCCTGCAGACCGGCGATGACACCGGTCAGGACATCGCCCATGCCGCCCGTGGCCATGCCTGGATTACCCTCCGCGCAGACACGGTGTTGTTGCGAATGATCGGTGACGATGGTGCCGCTGCCCTTGAGCACAACGACGCCGCCGTAACGCGACTGCAGCGCGCCCGCCGCGGCAAAGCGATTGGCCTGGATGTCCCTGGTTCCGGAACCCAGCAGGCGCGCCGCCTCGCCCGGATGCGGCGTGATGGTAACCCGCGGACGTTGGACGGGATCCGCGGCCAGTAAATTCAGGGCATCGGCATCCAGCACCAGTGGCAGATCACTCTCCAGGACCCTGGCCAGCAGTTGCGATGACCAGCCGGACTGACCAAGACCGGGACCGATGGCGACCACGCTGGCTTTTTCCAGCAGTGGTACGAGTGCGGCAACATCCTCGACGGCGTGGCACATCAGTTCCGGCCGGCGACTGTTGATCAATGCAGCATGGTGCTCCCGCGTCGCAACACTGACCAGGCCGGCCCCGGTGCGTGCCGCGGCCTCGGCCGCCATGCGTACCGCCCCGCTGAAACCATGGTCGCCGCCGACCACCAGCACGTGCCCGAAGTGACCCTTGTGCGCGCTGCGCGGCCGCGGTGTCAGGTCGGCGCGAAAGTCGTCATGACTTACCAGTTGCGTGTCAGTGACGACTTGAGTGTAAATTTCCTCCGGCACCTGCAAATCCTCGAAGATCACTGTGCCGCAGTGATCTGCGCCGGCGCCCGTATACAAACCGCGTTTGCGCCCGATGAAGGTAACGGTACACACCGCGCATACGGACACGCCCATGACAATGCCGTTGTCGGCATGCAGCCCGGAAGGGATATCGATAGCGAGCACCGGACCGTCCAGGCTATTCAGGCTTTCAATCACGGTACGCCAGTCGCCCTCAAGCTCACGGTCCAGTCCGGTGCCGAGCAGCGCATCGACATAGACATCGGCCTGCGGCAAGGTGCCGCTGAAGGACGACGGCGCGATGCCGGTTTCAAGTAATGCGGCATGGGCGGAATTTGCATCGCCCTTGAGTTTGCCGGCCTCCCCCAGTTGCACGACTTCCACCTCGAGACCTGCTTCATGGGCCAGTCGTGCGAGGATATAGCCGTCACCGGCATTGTTACCGAGACCACACAAAACGCATACACGGCGTGCGTCGGGCCAGCGCTGTTGCAGACGGGTGAAGGCAACGCGACCGGCACGCTGCATCAGGGTCAGCCCCGGTATCCCGTGCTCCTCGATCGCGAGCCGATCGAGTTCCCGTACCTGCGCTGCCGTGTATAGAGACCAGGCCATACGAGCGCTCAGTCCGGGCCGGCAGGAATAAAATAATGCTCGCGGTAAAACTTCAGTTCCGCGATGGAATCACGTATGTCGTCCAGGGCCAGGTGGGTCGATTCCTTGTTGAAAACCGGTTGGCCCGGGTACCAGCGGCTGATCATCTCCTTGACTGAACTGACATCGAGATTGCGGTAGTGGAAATACTGTTCCAGATCCGGCATGAGGCGGTGCATGAACCGCCGGTCCTGGCAAATACTGTTACCGGCCATGGGTGAAACTCTTTCCGGGACGTGCTTTCTAAGAAATTCCAGCGTGAGTTTTTCCGCCTCGGCGAGGGTGTAGTCACTGTCGCGGACACGCTGGACCAGCCCGGAACGGGTGTGCTGGCGGGTATTCCACGCATCCATGGCGGCAATTACCGCATCCTCATGGTGAATGGCAATAACCGGCCCCTCGCTGACGATATTCAGCTCACTGTCGGTGATGATCGTGGCAATTTCTATGATCTGATCGCGATCGGTATCCAGGCCGGTCATTTCCAGGTCGATCCAGATCAGATTGGTGGCGGATTGGGACATACTGTGCGTTCCTTGAAGGTGTTATTATAACGGCATAATCGAGAAATTTTTCATTAACTGATGTAAAAATCCTGCTTTATGAACTTTGTATTATGAACCTCTTTACCGCTATCTTCCTCGCCGCCCTGGTCCTCAGTATCCTGGTCCAGTGGCTACTCATCCATCGTCACATCAGGCATGTCGCAAAAAACCGCGATGCCGTCCCCGATGAGTTCAGCCATACCATCGCGCTCAGAGATCACCAGCGGGCGGCCGATTATACCTGTGACAAGAGCCGGTTTGCGCTGTACGAGTTGCTGATTGGTTCGGGGCTGATCCTGATCTGGACACTGGGCGGCGGGCTGCAGTTGCTGGACACTGCCGCGCGGGCCGCGGGCCTGGATGGACTCTGGACCGGTACCTTGTTCATCCTGTGTTTCCTCGCCATCTCGTCCATCCTCGACATGCCCCTGGGCCTGTACCGTGCCTTTGTCCTGGAAGCGAAATACGGTTTCAACAAGATGACGCTGAAACTGTATTTCATGGACCTGCTCAAGACGACGGTCCTGTTCGTGATCATCGGCACACCGATGATCCTGCTGGTGCTGTGGATCATGCAACACGCGGGCAGTCTCTGGTGGCTGTACGTCTGGCTGACCTGGCTGGGATTCAGCGTTTTCATGATGTGGGCCTATCCGGCGTTCATCGCCCCCCTGTTCAACAAGTTCAGGCCGCTGGAAAACGCGGAGCTGAAACAACGCATCGAATCCCTGCTTGAACGAAACGGGTTCGCCAACCAGGGTATTTTTGTCATGGATGGTTCGTCGCGCTCCACCCACGGCAATGCCTATTTTACCGGACTCGGCAAGAACAAGCGTATCGTCTTTTTTGACACCCTGCTTGATGAACTCAAGCATGACGAGATCGAGGCGGTGCTGGCCCATGAACTGGGTCACTTCAAGTGTAACCACATCGTCAAACGCATCAGCGTTCTCGGCGCCATATTCCTGTTCGGGCTGGCCCTGCT
>JBFGPT010000054.1:0-7684 GCA_041564575.1 Gammaproteobacteria bacterium
CCTGCAAACAGCCCTGGGCGCCGCGCGCATGGCCCTGGAGAGCGAGTCCGAAACCGGGCAATTACGCCGCCAGGTCACCTCGCCCGGCGGTACCACGGAACAGGCCCTGAAGGTGCTCATGGATGCCGGTCTGGATGAGATCGTTACCGCTGCCATTCGCGCCGCCTGCGAGCGGTCCGCCGAACTGGCCAGGGTTTACGGCAACGAGCAGGATTAATGAGCTATCTTATTCAGGCAGCCGTAACCCTGGTGCAGTTCGTCGTCGGCATCTACCTGGTCATCGTCATGCTGCGCTTTCTCTTGCAGCAGGTGCGGGCGGATTTTTATAACCCTGTATCACAGGCCATCGTCAGGCTCACGAATCCGCCCCTGCGCCTGTTACGGCGCTTTATCCCCGGCTTCGCCGGCATCGACTGGCCCTCGATCATCCTGATCTTCACGCTGCAGTTGCTCGAAATCATGCTGGTGACCCTGCTGCTCATAGGCCAGTTGCCGGGACCCTTCGGCCTGCTGGTGCTGACCATCGCCGGCATTATCCGCCTGTGTTTGTTCCTGTATATTGCCCTGATCTTTGTCGGCGTCATTATCAGCTGGATCAATCCCGGCGCCTATAACCCGGTGACGATCCTGATCTACCAGTTGACCGAGCCCCTGCTGCAACCGGTGCGACGACGTTTACCGGACCTGGGTGGACTCGATCTGTCGCCCATGATCGCCCTGTTAATACTGTACCTGGCCATGACATTGATCGTCGCCCCCCTGCAGGACCTGGGCTATTCCCTCAGCGGCATACCGGTGCGGATTTTTTGAAAATTCACGGCTTTTGCATTGCACAAGCAAGTGGCCTGCTGAACTTTTTCACCCGGCCTTGTCAGCAATAGTAGTAACGTTCAGAATCAAACAGAGAAACTTGCATGGAGTCAGATATGAACATTCGAAGCCTGTTGATGTTTTGCCTGCTGTTTGCTGTCAGCTGGAGTGCAAGTGCCGAACAGTTTCAGTCCTTCGGTGAATACACGGTACATTACAGCGCCTTCACCACCGACGTCCTCAACCCGGTGGTGGCCAAGCAATACCGCATCCAGCGCAGCAAGAGCCGTGCGCTGGTGAATGTCTCCGTACTGAAGAAAGTCATGGGCACCAGCAGCAAGCCGGTACGCGCTGCTATCAGCGGCAATGCCACCAATCTCAGCCAGCAGTTGCGGGAACTGCATATCCGCGAACTGACCGAGGACGGCGCGATTTATTACATTGCCGTCGTCAATGTCAGCAACAATGAAACGCTGCGGTTCACCCTGGAGATCACCCCGGAGGGCGAACCCAAACCTTTCACCCTGACCTTCGAACAGCCCTTCGTTACTGAATAGTAAACACTGCAACAAAACAAATTGTTGGCGTCGATGTTCACTGCGGTGGATTTGCATCCACCTGCACAGCATTAAACCCCGTCATCGAAATCGATATCGTAGTCGATGATCAGCGGGGCGTGATCCGAAAAACGCTCGTCCTTGTAGATCTCGACCTGCCGCACCGCTTGCCTGAGCGCCGGTGAAATCACCTGGTAATCGATCCGCCAGCCGACATTCTTTGCCCAGGCCTGGCCGCGGTTGGACCACCAGGTGTATTGATCCTGTTCCTGGTTAACGACCCGAAAGGCATCCACCAGCCCGACCTCATCGAACAACACGTCCAGCCAGGCGCGTTCTTCCGGCAAAAAACCCGAATTTTTCTGGTTACCACGCCAGTTTTTGATATCGATCTTTTTATGCGCAATATTCCAGTCTCCGCAAATGATATACCTGCGGCGTTGTCTCCTGATCTTTTGCAATTGCGGCAGATAGCGGTCCATGAAATCGAATTTGATTGCCTGCCGCTCCTCGCTGGAAGAGCCGGAGGGCAGATATAGCGACACCACGCTGAGTTTGCCAAAATCGAGTTGCAGATAACGGCCCTCAGCATCCGCCGTTTCCCAGCCCAGTCGGTCGTGCATCCTGTCCGGCTTCTTGCGTGTATAAATCGCAACCCCGCTGTAACCCTTCTTCTCGGCGTCATTGAAATAGGCATGATAACCACGCGGGTTGATCAGTTCGTCATCGAGTTGATGAGTCTGCGCCTTGGTCTCCTGCAGGCAGATGACGTCGGCCTGCTGACGGTACAGCCATTGCATGAACCCTTTCTTGTGTGCGGAGCGGATCCCGTTCAGGTTCAGGGTGATAACTTTCATAACGCCGGTTTGTCTCCCGTAAAAAATACGCGGTATGATAACCCATCTGTCAATTCCGAAAATAATATGCAGGACTACCAAACAGAATTCATCCGCTTCGCACTGGAACACAAGGTCCTGTGCTTCGGCGATTTTACCCTCAAGTCAGGACGCAAGAGCCCTTATTTTTTCAACAGCGGCCTGTTCAATGACGGTGACAGCCTGGGACGCCTCGGTGAATTTTATGCCGACGCCATCATGGCCTCGGGCATTAAGTTTGACATGATCTTCGGTCCGGCCTACAAGGGGATCCCGCTGGGGTCCTCAATCACTATCGCACTGGCAAATCGACACGGCATCAACGTCCCTTACAGTTTCAATCGCAAGGAAGCCAAGGATCACGGCGAGGGCGGTATCTTTCTCGGGGCCGAGCCACAGGGCCGCGTGCTGATCGTCGATGATGTGATCTCTGCCGGCACCTCGGTCAATCTTTCAGTGGACCTCATCCGGCAGGCCGGCGCCGGGGCCGTTGCCGTCGCCATCGCGCTGGACCGCCAGGAACGCGGCAATAACCGCTTGTCCGCCACCCAGCAGGTGGAACAAGATCATCATCTCAAAGTCATAAATATTATTAATCTGGATGATCTTGTACAGTTCCTTGAAACAGGACAGGATAATGTGATGTACCTCGAAAAAATCCGCGCTTACCGGCAGGAATACGGAACCTCGGCCGCGGTTTGATCTCTCAGGTTCATTTATTACACTAAAGACTAACTGATACATATGAACAACCGTTACGGGAAAGCCGCTATGCAAACCAGCTATTATTCTCGATCCTTACTCCTGATCTCCGCCTTGCTGCTGGTAATCAGCACGCCGGTCCAGGCGCGCATCAAGTGTTGGACCAATAACGAGGGGGTGCGTGAGTGCGGCAAGACCATTCCGCCCGAGTATGCCCAGCAGGGCCATGAAGAACTGACCAAGCATGGCACCGTGGCCGAGACCCAGGACCGCGCCAAAACGGAAGAGGAGCTTGCGGCCATGGAAGAGGAGAAAAGGAAAAGACAGGAAGAAAAGCAGCAGCTTAAAGAGCAGAAAAAACATGATCAAATCCTCATGGATACCTTTACCAGCGTCGAGGATATCGAGACCGCCAGGGATGAAAAAATTGCTGCCCTGGATACCACCATTAACCTCACCAACAAGCGTACGGAGAAAATTCAGGAAGACCTGGACAAGCGGGTAAAACGCGCGGCGTCCCAGGAGCGCAGTGGCAAAGAGCCTTCTGAAAAACTCATGAAAAGCATCAACTCGCTGAAACGCCAGATTAAGAACAACGAGGAATTTATCGCGGAGAAACGCGTTGAGCAGGAACAGATTCGCGCGAGTTTCGCCGAGGATATCGCCCGCTTCAGGGAGCTCAAGGGCCTGGAGTGATCAGTCGCGAAACATGCCTGGCCTGATCATCTCCCATTGCTCGGACCAGTGATCGGTCGGCTTGTTGGCGAACGAACTGCGGATATACTCGCAAATCTTGCCCTGTGCGTGGATCAGCATCAACTTGGCGGTGGCATCGATAGTGCCGCTGGCACGTGTCTCACCGGACAGATTCGCCTCGCGCAACACCTGTTTTAATTGCGTTTCCAGCCTGTCAAAAAACTGGCTGACGCGCTTGCGCAATCTTTCATTCTCCCCCACCAGGGCATCGCCGATGAGCACCCGGCTGATACCGGGATTGCGCTCGGCAAAGGTAATCAGCACAGTCAGGATCTTTTCACATCGTGCCGTGACATCCTTTTCCTGCTCCAGCACCCGGTTGACCAGGCTGAAGACAGAATCCTCGGCGAAATCGATCAGGCCCTCGAACATCTTGGCCTTGCTGGCGAAATGCCGGTACAGGGCGGCCTCGGACACCCCGACCGCTCGCGCCAGACTGGCGGTGGTAATGCGGGTGCCGGGATTGGTTTCCAGTTCGCGCGCCAGCGCCTCGAGAATATCCTGGCGTCGATTGCTGCGGCCCGCTGCGGTCATAGCTGCCTTATCTCCGGACCGTGCCGCCGTGGATCAGGGTGCCAACACCTTCGTCCGTGAGGATTTCCAGCATCAGCGCATGTTCGACGCGGCCGTCTATGATATGCGCCGTGCGCACCCCGGCGCTGACGGCATCCATCGCCGAGTGGATTTTGGGCAACATGCCGTCCTTGATAACGCCCTGTTCGATCAACCCGGCAACCTCTCTTGAAGACAACCCGGTCAGGATTTTGCCATTGGCATCCAGTAAACCGGGGGTATTGGTCAGGATGATGAGCTTCTCCGCGTCCAGCACCTCGGCGATCTTGCCGGCCACCAGGTCCGCATTGATATTGTAGGACTGGCCATCCTCGCCGACGCCGATGGGGGCAATCACCGGGATGAAATCACCCTTGATCAGCATGTCGACAACCGCGGTATCGATACTGCGCACCTCGCCGACATGGCCGATATCGATGATCTCCGGTGCCTCCATCTCGGGACTCGAGCGCTTGAACACCATCTTGCGCGCCTGGATCAGGCAACCGTCCTTGCCACTCAGACCGACGGCATTACCGCCGTGGTTGTTGATAAGGTTGACGATCTCCTTGTTGACCAGGCCACCGAGCACCATCTCCACCACGTCCATGGTTTCGCTGTCGGTCACGCGCATGCCATTAACAAATTCGGTCTTCTTGCCTATGCGATCCAGCAGTTGGCCAATCTGTGGCCCGCCACCGTGCACCACCACCGGGTTCATGCCGACGAGCTTCATCAGCACGACATCACGGGCAAACTTGTTTTTCAGGCTGTCGTCGGCCATGGCGTTGCCGCCATACTTGATCACCATGGTCTTGCCGCGGAAGCGCTGTATATAGGGCAGCGCCTCGGTCAACACACTGGCGATGGCCGCGGGATCTTTCGGGTTGTTCATGGCCGCGGTCTCTTCGCTCGGTGTTGCCTGATTACTCACGTGACTGGCCCTAGAACGGCAGTTCCAGATCCGGTTTCACGGAGAGCATGACGTCACGGAACTGGCCCTGGATCTTTTCCAGCGCCGCCTGGCTCTCGGCCTCGAACCTGAGCACCAGGTAGGGCGAGGTGTTCGAGGCCCGTACCAGCCCCCAGCCATCCGGGAAATCCGCCCTGAGGCCGTCGATATCCGAGATCTCCGCCTCGTCAAAATTGGCCGCCTGCAACAGGGCCGACATCACGGGCTGGTGCTGCGATTCCTCGAGCTTGACCCTGAGTTCAGGCGTGGAAATGCCTTCCGGTATGGTGGCGAAGACGTTGGTCGGACTGGTCCCGCTGCCCGTCAGGACTTCAAGCATCCTGGCGCCGGTATACAGGGCATCGTCGAAGCCGTACCAGCGTTCCTTGAAAAAGATATGACCGCTCATTTCGCCAGCGAGCGGGGCCTCCACCTCCTTCATCTTCGACTTGATGAGAGAGTGTCCGGTCTTCCACATCATGGGCGTGCCACCACAGGACTCGATCATGACTTTCAGGTAGCGGCTGCATTTGACGTCGTAGATGATCGGCGCGCCGGCATTGCGCGACAGCACGTCCTTGGCCAGCAACATCAGTTGCCGATCCGGCCAGATGATATTGCCCTCGCTATCGACCACACCGAGACGATCGCCGTCGCCATCGAAGGCAAAGCCGATATCGGCCTGCTCCTCCTTGACCCGGGCAATCAGATCGGCAAGGTTTTCCGGCTGGCTCGGGTCCGGATGGTGGTTTGGAAAATTACCATCCACATCACAGTAGACCTCCACCACGTCATGCCCCATGGCCCGGTATAATTGCGGGGCAACGATGCCGGCAACTCCGTTGCCGGCATCAACCACGATCTTGAATGCGTTACCCAGCGCGACCGGGATGTCCTCGGAGATCTTGCGGATATAGTCCGTAACGACCTCGATATTCTGCACGCTACCCTGGCCCTGGGTGAAATCTTTCTCACGCACGCGCCGGTACAGGTTCTTGATGGCCTCGCCGGACAGGGTCTCACCGCCTATCATGATCTTCAGGCCGTTGTACTCGGGGCCATTGTGACTGCCCGTCAGCATCACGCCACTGTTGGCCTCCAGCGTATGGGTCGCAAAATAGGTGACCGGGGTCGGCACCATGCCGATATCGATGACATCCTGGCCGGTGGCCTGCAGGCCCTTGATCAAGGCATCGGCGAGCTCCGGGCTATGCGTGCGGCCGTCGCGGCCGACCACCACGCCCTGTTGCCCGGTGGCCAGCGCCTCTGAGCCGATGGCCTTGCCAATCAGGTTGACGGTCTCGGGGGTCAGGTCCTCGCCGACCACACCGCGGATATCATAGGCGCGAAAGATAGTCTCGGAGATCTCTGCAGATGCTGCCGGCGCAGCAGGCTCAGGCGGTGCCGCAACAGGTGTGGGGCTGGCGCCGGGTTCGGTGATATCCTCGACTATCAGATCGGCAGGGGCTGTGGCAGCCGCGGAGTCCATACCGCCAATGAGCGTGGCATCGTCGGTCCGCAAACCCTGTGAAACCCGCGCGGGTGCCGCAGGTTTTTTCTTACCGCTACCGGGCAGTTCCGGTATCAGTGGTTCGACACCGGGGTGGGCGCCATCCATGATGGCCTTGACCGCGCCCTGGTAGACGACGCCGGGATTTTTCTTGACTTGCGCCGCCGTCTGTCCGGCTCCGCCTTTTTTCATGTAGAAAAAGGCGCCGGCGCCGGCAAGCACCACTGCCAGCAGGCCGAGAATCAACCACGGGCCGGATCCCGAATCTTCCGCCGTGGCAGCCATGCCGCCTGCCGGCCAGTAAGCGATCTCCCAGCGACTGTTCGCGATCGGCTGACGCACAGGTTCACCCTGCCTGGCAGCCTTCGCCCCCTTTGTTCCCAGCACCACCGGCTTGCCTGCAATGGTCTGGCGTAACTCAAGGTAAGCGCTGCCCGGGTCCAGTCCCTGCAAAGGCGCCTTGAACATCTCCAGGTCAGCGGCCAGGTGGAGCAGGCCGACCAGATCACCCGATGCGTTTTTGACGCCGGTTACTATGACGATATGCTCGTCGGGACTGCCGAATTTATGCACCTCGGCGCCGCTCGTGCTACCGCCTTTTTCAATGCCCCGCATGAGATCGAGGGAGGCAAAGCCCAGCGCATAGTCACCCTCGGTTTCAAGGTCATAGGCGCCGGGCCGGAAAAACCGCAACCGCAGGGCATGCGGTATCCCCTCAAGCTTGTCTGCGGCAAGTTGCGCAAGCGCCGCATCATCTCCGCTTTCAAAGTGGCTGATGACGGCCTTGTCGCCGGCCAGCGTCTGCAACGCGTCGAGACTGGCGTTGACAGACTGTGCAAACGGGTCAACCTGGGCGGCGACCGTGTCTTTGAGTTCTTGCTCAGCTTCAACCCTGGCCCTTTCCGCCAGGGTGTTGAACAGGAAATACCCACCGACGCTCACGACCAGCAGCACCACCAGGGCGAGGCCG
>JBFGPT010000055.1:0-7583 GCA_041564575.1 Gammaproteobacteria bacterium
CCTGACGCAAATCGCGGAAAAGATGAAATTGTCGCACCCGGACAAGACGATTGGTTATTACTACTCCGCCATGATACACAGGGAGCAGGGCCGGATACCGGACAGCATCAGCGACTTCAAGCGCGCGGTTGAACTGGCGCCGGATGCCATTGAACCGCTCACGCAACTGGTCAGGACCTATATCGGCGCCGATCAGGCCGCCGTCGCGCTGGCCTACCTGGATGAGATCCTGGCCGCGAACGAATCCAATATCTTCGCCCTAAACCTCAAGGGTGAGGCGTATATCTTCATGGAGGAACTGGACAAGGCCATCGGCATATTCGAGCAGGCCATTGCCGCGAAACCGGACTGGCAATTACCCTACCGGAATCTGGCCAATTGTTATCTCCTGAAAAAAGATCACGACAACGCCATCAAGGCCTATGAACGCGGCATCGATGCGACCGGTTTTTCGCCATTGCTGGTGACGGACCTGGCACGCTATTTCGAGGCGAGCGGTAATGTCGATCAGGCCATCAAGTTGTACGAGGAGATCCTGGTTCAGGACGAAAACAACAGCCTGGCCTCGAATAACCTCGCCATGTTATTGATTGACTACCGCGGCGATCAGAAAAGCCTGGAACGCGCCGGGGTGCTGGTCGAGAGCCTCAAGGAGATCAATAATCCGGCCTACCAGGATACGATAGGCTGGTTACTGGTCAAGCAGGACCGGATCGAGGAAGCCTTGCCGTACCTGGAGCGGGCCGTGGCGGCGTCACCGGAGAATATCGGCCTGAATTACCATATCGGCATGGCCTATTACAAGGCCGGCAACAAGGAGGCGGCGCGCAAGGCGTTGACCATCGCGACCAAGACCGGGCGTAACTACCGCGGCGTGGATGAGGCGCGCAAGGCGCTGGAAAGCCTGTAACTCTCAGTCCTCGCCGGTATCCGCGAGATACGGCCGCCAGTCGAATTCCGGGTCGCCGATCACCAGGAAGTGGGGATTGAGGATGGATTCCTTGTGGTTATACAACAGCGTTCTGAATTCCAGGTCGGTGACCAGGCCGCCGGCCTGTTCCACCACGCACTGGGCCGCGGCCGTGTCCCATTCCGAGGTCGGTCCGAACCGGGGATAGATATCCACCTTGCCTTCCGCCACCAGGCAGAACTTCAATGAACTGCCGATGGCCATGGTCTCCGCGTTTTCCAGTTGTTGCATGAACCGTTGCTGCGCCTCGCTGCCATGCGAGCGGCTGCCGGCGACGGCCAGTCGACCGGTATCCGTTTTTCTGGTGTGGATGTCGACCCGGCCGGCCGCGTCCTGCCGGTAGGCGCCGGTCCCCTCGATCCCGCAATACAACGTACCGCTGACCGGGACGTATACACAGCCGAGCACCGGCCGGTGATCCCGAATCAGGGCGATGTTTACGGTGAACTCGCCGTTTTTGCGGATAAATTCCTTCGTGCCGTCCAGCGGATCGACCAGCCAGTAGGTCCGCCAGCCTTTACGTTTCTGCCAGTCCAGTCCCGAGGATTCCTCCGAGAGTACCGGGATGTCGGTGGATATGTTTCGCAGGCCATGTACGATGGCCTCATGAGAGGCCATATCCGCGGCCGTTAGCGGCGATTTGTCGTCCTTGTTCTCGACCGTAAAGTCCGTGTTGTAGATCTCGAGGATCCGCTGGCCGGCAGCGACGGCGATGTCGTTGATGCGCTCGCAGAGTTGTTCGGGTGGCTGCGGTAAAATATCCGTCATCAGGGGCTGATCCATGGATTATATTATTTGATGTGTATCTTAACTGATTTGCGCGGAAAATTTCCTGCATGATCGACTGGCGAAACATCGAGACGGTGTTGCTCGACATGGATGGCACTTTGCTGGATTTGCATTTTGACAATCATTTCTGGCACGAACACCTGCCTCTGCACTGGAGCCGCCTGAAGGGGATAGACGTGGATCAGGCAAAGCAGCAGCTCGGTCCCTGGATCAAGCGTCATGAGGGTACGCTGAACTGGTACTGCCTGGACTTCTGGTCGCGTGAACTGGGGCTGAATATCATGCAGATCAAGGAGGAGATCCGTGATCTGATCAAGATCCGCCATGATACCGAGGTGTTTCTCAAGTTTCTTCGACACCGGAACAAGCAGGTGGTGATGGTAACCAATGCCCACCAGGACCTGATCCGCATGAAGTTTGATGAAACCAACATCGGTCGCTTTTTCGATAACGTCTACAGCTCACACGATTTCGGTGTGCCCAAGGAAGACCGGGAATTCTGGGTCAGGCTGCAGGAACGCTTTCCTTTCGAAAAAACCCGGACGGTTTTGTTTGACGATAACCTGAACGTGCTGGGTTCCGCGGAGGCCTATGGCATTGCCCATCTTGTTTCGATCATCCAGCCGGACAGCAACAAGCCGCCGCGCGAGATTACCGGCTTCAAGGCTATCGATCGTTTCAGCGAGGTGATGCCGGACGCCTGACAGCGTAGGCGAAATCCCGCACGGCATGCCCGAGGTTTTGTCCTCTGGATTCGAATTTTGTCCGTGGTCGCCACGCGGGACGCGGTGCGTAATGGCCCCGGCCGGCGAGGTTCAGGAGTTCCGGTGATTGATCGCAGATCGCCAGGATCTGCCCGGCGTAATCCTCCCAGTCTGTCGCGATATATAAACGGCCATGCGGTTTCATACAGGGCAGCAGGCACCTGATGAAACTTTCGCGGATCAGGCGCCGCTTGTGGTGGCGTTTTTTCGGCCAGGGATCGGGAAACAGGATCAATACCTTGTCAAAGGCGTTATCCAGCCCGCCCTGTTCAAGAAGGGTGACGATATCCTCGGAAATCACCCGCAGATTACTGAGCCTGCGTTCGGCGCCCAGGCGCAGGGTGTTGCCAACACCGGGGCGGTGTACCTCGACGGCGATCCAGTCGAACTGCGGATAATTGGCAGCCAGTTGCACGGTGGCATCGCCCATGCCGCTGCCGATATCGAGGACCCTGGGCGCGCGGCGTCCGAACTCACGGTCGAGGTCGGGGCGACCGCCGGCTGCTTCGATGCCGTATTCGGTCCAGTATTTCTCCAACGCCTTTTTCTGGCCGCTGGTCATGCGGCTGTCGCGACGGACGAAACTGCGGATACTGCGCGGGTTAGAGAGGCCGGGACGTGTGCTAGAAGAAGGTGCCATCAATCGGGGATGAGGCGCTGGCGAATGCCTTTCTCGGGATACGGCCGGCAAGATAGGCCTCGCGCCCGGCCTGTACGGCCTTGTTCATCGCGCTCGCCATCAATACCGGGTTTTTGGCCCCGGCGATCGCGGTATTCATCAACACACCGTCGCAGCCGAGTTCCATCGCAATCGATGCGTCCGAGGCCGTGCCAACACCGGCATCGACCAGCACCGGCACATTGGCGTTTTCAATGATGGTTCGGATGTTATAGGGATTGCGTATGCCGAGACCGGAGCCTATCGGCGCCGCCAGGGGCATGACGGCGATACAGCCAAGTTCCTCGAAACGCCGGGCCATGACCGGGTCATCCGTGGTATAGACCATGATGCGGAAGCCGTCCTTGATCAGGGTCTCGCAGGCCTTCAGCGTCTGCGGGATATCCGGGTACAGGGTTTTTTCATCGCCAAGCACCTCCAGTTTGACCAGTTCGTGGCCGTCGAGCAGTTCGCGCGCCAGGCGGCAGGTCCGCACCGCGGATTCCGCGTCATAACAACCGGCGGTATTGGGCAGGATGGTAAATTTGTCGGGGGGAATGACTTCCAGCAGGCTGGGCTGGTCCTTGTCCTGGCCGATGTTGGTGCGGCGAATGGCCACGGTGACGATCTCGGCGCCACTGGCATCGATCGCCGCGCGTGTCTCCTCCAGGTCTCGGTACTTGCCCGTGCCAACCAGTAATCTTGAGTTGTAGGTTTGCCCGTTAATAACGAGCGGCGTGTCGTTGTCGGCTTGTTCCTGGATACCCATGGAGCTGGAATAATTTAACTTGTTCAGGTTTTAAGCGGCGCTAGCCGCCACCGACTGCATTGACGACCTCGATGCGATCTCCAGGCTTGATCCTGTATTCACCATAGCGGCTGCGCGGTACGATTTCCTCGTTGATCTCGACGGCCAGCTTGCCTTCCAGCGCCAGCGATTCAATCAGATCGGCGACGGACAGTTCACCGCTGAGATCGCGTGGCTGTCCGTTAAGCAAAACCTGCATGATGTACCGCCGCGCCGCTAGTCCAGGTCGATGACCGTGCCTTCGCGGGCGATATGGCATTTGAGATCAGATTTGCGCCCGGCAATGATGTCCAGGGACTCCTTATGCAAGGCGTCGATGGCATTGTCATCGTAATTCGGGTCGTGGTGGTAAAGGTAAAGCTCGCCAACACCGGCATCGATAGCAAGGTTGACGGTATCGGTAAAACAGGAATGCCCCCAGCCGCGCTTCAGTTCGTAGTCCTCCGGGGTGTACTGCGCATCGTGAATGAGGATATCAGCGTCCTTGATCAGATCCAGTTCAGCCTGGTACTCCTCTTTTTTCATCTCTTCGAACAGTTCCTTTTCCTCGTTGGTAAATTCCTGATACTTCTGGTTGATGGATTTTTCCAGAAACCTGCATTCATTGTCCGAAATATAGATGATGGTTTTCGAACCGATCTTGATCCGGTAACCGTAGGTCACCCCGGGATGGTGAACATTGTTGAACTTGATACTGATCGGGCCGTAGCTGAGTTTGCCGCTATTGGCCGTCATGTAATGAGTATCGGCAAGCCAGGTTTCCGTCCCTACCGGAAAATAGGGCGCCTTCATCTGGTTGGCGAACAAACGTTCGATTTCCTCGGAGTTTTTTCCGGGACCGAAAAAATGGATCTTCCATTCCGGGGAAAAGGCCGGGACAAAGAATGGCAGGCCGCTGATATGGTCCCAGTGGTAATGCGTCAGGATGACCATCATTTCGCGAAGCTCTGACTGTTTCATCAATTCGTTACCCAGCGGGATAATGCCGGTACCTGCATCGCAGACGAGCAGGTGTTCACCACTCCTGATCTCGACGCAAGAGGTATTGCCGCCTACTTTCAGGTGCGTATCAAAAGGCGCGGCGTACGAACCTCGCACGCCCCAGAATCGGAGATACGAATTACTCATTAATCGGACCGGGTCTGTATCAGCTTTTGGTCTTGGCTTCGGTATATTTTAAAACGACGTCCGTAATTGTCTGCATTGGCATCGGTTTGGTAATGAATTCAAGCGCACCCAGTTCCGTAGCAATGCTTCTGTCCTGAGCATAATCCTTAGAACTGATCATGACAACCGGGGTGTCCTTGTGCAGCGGCAGGTCGCGAAGTTCCCTGAGAAAGGTGAGCCCGTCCTTGTCCGGCATGATGATATTGAGAAAGAGGATATCGGGACGATTTACTTCCAGATAGGACCAGGACTCCTCGGCGGAATCGAAGGCCAGCAGTTCAATACCCAGCGCCCCGGTGCTGCGTTCGAATAACGCCCGAAAGGCCGGGCTATCGTCTACCACCGCGATGATTGGCTTCTCGTTCCCCATATGCTCAGGGCCCTGGTTATTTTCCCGTTGAGGATTTGTATTATAATATTTTCAATTATCGTATATAAGTAAATGAAATAAAAGAATTTATTCCTCTATTCCCTGATTCATTCACTTGCTCTGCGGGACTGTGGCCCATCCCCTTGCGCAGGATTATCACACTTGTTACGGCATCTGCCAAATATGCTTTAGATTTCATGGATTTAATATTACTGGAACGGATGATGTGCGAAACGGAAACAGAAAAAGTACTTAATGTAAATTTTCCCGGCGAGCGACAGGCCAGGGTTGGCCTGGCTGGCAGCCCACACCTTGGACGGTTACCGGCTCGTGGAATAAAAGATTTCAGAAAATTGGAGCGGGTGATGGGCGAGACGGAAATAGAAAAAGATACTTAACGTATCTTTTTCCTGTCGAGCGACAGGCCAGGGATGGCCTGGCTGGCAGCCCTCACCATGGACGGTTGTTGGCTCGTGGAATAAATGATTTCAGAAAGTTGGAGCGGGTGATGGGAATCGAACCCACGTTCTCAGCTTGGGAAGCTGATGTTCTGCCATTGAACTACACCCGCGAAGTCTGATTGCCTACAGGTCTTCCACGGTCAGTTTCAGGATCTTGAAATCCAGATTATTTGCCAGCAACCGTTGCTGAACCTCTTCAAGGTTGCTGACATTATTATAAGGTCCGACCCTGACCCGATGGTAGACGTCCTGGCCATTAATCACCACGCGCTGAATATCGGCCTTGACGCCCAGCAGGGCTAGCCGGGCCTTGATCTCGTCGGCCGCCTCGAATTTCTTGAATGAGCCAACCTGCAATATGTAGGTCACCGGTTTGTCCGAGGGTTCCTCCACGATCTCCGTCTCTTCTCCGGTTTCATATTCGGAAACGTTGATCTCCATGTCCGGCAATATCCTGTAGAAATCAAAGGTCGGTTCCGGCAGGGTTTCTTTGGCAACCGGGACCTCGGGTTCGTCCGTTTCCGTTTCCGTCTCCCTATCCTGCAAACGCTCGATTACGAAAGCCGAGAGCGATGGCAAATCCGTGGCCAGGTAGACCGAGATCGACAGGGCCAGGCCGATGCCCAGGCCAATACCGAATGAAGTGAAATTGAAGGCGGATTTCTTTTGAGTTTTCTTGCGCGACAGGTGTTTGTAATCCCGCGGCATCACATCGACTCCGGTGCGGAAACACCCAGCAGGGTAAGCCCGTTATTGATTATCTGTTTGACCGCAAGGCAAAGACCCATGCGCGCCATCTTCACGGGATCGGGCTGGTCAAGGACACGGCAGGTATCGTAGTAGGTGTGAAACTCGGTGGCCAGGTCTTTCAGGTAATACACCAGTTGATGCGGCTCATAACCGGTAGCCGCGGATTCCAGTACCTCGGGATACTCGCTGAGTTTGCCGATCAGGTTAATCTCCGCGCTTTCTTTCAGTTCATTGATATAAGCGAATGTTTCGGTGATATCAAAATTTCCATTGTCGGCCTGCAACTTCTCAAGCAGGCGCGATATGCGTGCATGCGCATACTGAATATAGTAAACCGGGTTGTCCTTTGTCGAAGATTTTGCCAGATCCAGGTCGAAATCAAGATGCTGCTCGCTTTTGCGCAGGACATAGAAGAAACGGGTGGCATCACGTCCAACCTCGTTTCTGAGCTCTTCCAGCGTAACGAACTGGCCGGAACGGGTCGACATCTGGATCTTTTCCTTGCCGCGAAACAGGCTGACAAACTGTACCAGCAGTACATCCATGCGTTCGGGATCATGTCCCAGTGCCTGTAACGCGGCACGCACCCGGGCAATATATCCGTGATGATCGGCGCCCCAGATATCGATGATGCGGTCATAACCGCGCCTGAACTTGTCATCATGATAGGCGATATCAGAGGCGAAATAGGTGGCCACACCGTTGTCTCGGACCACGACCCGGTCTTTTTCATCGCCAAGCTGTTCCGATCGGAACCAGCGGGCACCGCCGTTTTCATATATGTAGCCGTTACTACCCAAACGTTCGATGACTTCGCGAACCTTGTGGTTTTGTTCCAGTGATTTC
>JBFGPT010000056.1:0-7564 GCA_041564575.1 Gammaproteobacteria bacterium
GTCGCATAGACCATGGACTCGTAACCGAACAGCGGTTTCCGGGCGAAGGTCGGGATGATCTGCGACACGATACCGAAGGCCGGCAGGATCAGGATATAGACCTCGGGATGACCGAAGAACCAGAAGATATGCTGGAACATAACCGGGTCACCGCCGCCGGCGGCCGCGAAGAAACTGGTGCCGAAATATTTATCGGTCAGCAGCATGGTAACCGCACCTGCCAGTACCGGCAGGGAGGCAATCAGCAGGAATGCTGTGATGATCCAGGTCCAGACAAACAGCGGCAGCTTCATGTAGGTCATGCCCGGCGCCCGCATGTTGAATACCGTGGCAATGATATTAATGGCGCCCATGATGGACGAGATGCCAAGAAAGTGAACGGTGAAGATCAGGAACGGAAAGGCCGCATCCAGTTGTGTCACCAGCGGCGGATACATGGTCCAGCCGCCATTTGGAGCGCCGCCGGCCATGAACAGGGTGGACAGCAGCATGGCAAAGGCAAACGGCAGGATCCAGAAACTCATGTTGTTCATGCGCGGCAACGCCATATCCGGTGCGCCGATCATCATCGGGATCAGCCAGTTGGCCAGGCCCACGCCGGCCGGCATCACGGCGCCGAATATCATGATCAGGGCGTGCATGGTGGTCATGGAGTTGAAAAACAGGGGATCAACATACTGGATGCCGGGCTGGAACAGCTCGGCCCGGATCACCATGGCCATGGCCCCGCCGATGAAAAACATGATCAGCGAGAACACCAGATACATGGTGCCAATGTCTTTATGGTTGGTCGAGAATAACCAGCGTCCTATTCCGGTAGGCTTGTGATCGTGATGATCATCGTGGGCAACTGCTTCGCTCATTGGTCTTTCCTCTGTCTCAGATTTTTATATACGATTATCGTGCGGCTTTGATATCGGCGGGCTGTACCAGATCGCCGGCATCATTACCCCAGGCATTGCGTTCATAGGTAACGACCGCGGCAAGGTCCGCATCATTCAGCTGCCCACCGAAGGCGGCCATGGCCGTACCGGCCTTGCCGTTCAGGATAATATCAATATGGCCCGCAATATCCCCGGTTGCGATGGCGCTGCCCTTGAGCCCCGGGAATACCCCGGCCAGGCCCTCGCCATTGGCCTGGTGACAGGCCGCACAATTGGTTTTATAAACGCCTTCTCCGCGTGCCATCAGCTCTTCAAGGCTGAAGGTCTTGCTGCTGGCATCCGCCGCCTCGGCGGCGGCGAGTTTCATTTCCCCGGCCCAGGCCACATATTCCTCTTTAGGCACGGCCTTCAGCACGATGGGCATGAAGCCATGATCACGGCCGCACAGCTCGGCGCACTGGCCACGGTAGACGCCCGGTTCGCTGACAATGGTCCAGTTGTCATTGATGAAACCCGGGATAGCGTCACGTTTCCAGCCCAGGTCCGGCACCCACCAGGCGTGAATGACGTCCGCCGCCGTGGTCAGGATCCGGATTTTGGTATCGACCGGGACCACTACAGGATTGTCGACATCCAGCAGGTAGTTTTGATGCTGCGCCGGATCCATGCCTGACTTGAGCTGGCGGATTTCGTTGCTCTTGGCATCCAGCGCGCTGAAAAAGCCGAAACCCTCATCCATATATTCGTAATGCCACTTCCATTGATAGCCGGTGACCTTGATGGTCATTTCCGTATCCGCGGTTTCCTCCATCTTGACCAGCACTTGCGTAGCAGGGACCGCGAGCACGACCAGGATCAGGATGGGGATGATCGTCCAGGAAATCTCGGCGACGGTGCTGTGGTGAAATTGTGCCGCCACCGCGCCCTTTGATTTACGATGATGGAATATGGACCAGAACATGATCCCGAAAACGACCAGGCCTATGATCGTGACCACCCACAGGATGATCATGTGCAGATCATAGACGTCCTGGCTGATGGGCGTGACGCCTCTGGTCATATTGAGGCCGTATTCGGCAAACGCCGGCGCTGAAAACGCTGGCAGCAAAACGGCAAGAAAACCCCTGGTGAGTGTACGCAGCTTGATGAATAACATACAGCTTTCCTCAGCTATTTTTTTATGAATATTGTGATTGCCCGGTTATTGGTTATCCCTGCATGCTGCCGAGCGCAACAATTCCGCCAGCCCCTGCCGCTCCTGTTCATTCAGGAACCGGCCTATTTCCAGCTGTTTGCCATGTGACCGCAACAGCAGTCGGCTAGGATACCAGTTATTCCAGGATCGCTCTAAAACTATTCTGACCCAGGCGCGCTGAAAACTGTGGGTTTCTTCAGGCCCGCCGTGGCCGCGCTGTACCTGGATGCTGTCATCGGTAAATGTGATCACTTCCTGGATGCCGCCACGCCACGCCGTGATATACAAGGCCGCGCCCAGCGCCAGCACCTCGATGCCGGAGAACGGCAAAATCAGGGTAAAGCCGTGCGCAAAGAAGATCACTCCCACGGCCAGCGTGACCGATGCGATGATTGAGTAGGCGATGAGCAGGGCTTTCCAGCTCATGGCCCTGTTGGGCATCACAATAAAGCCCTGTCCGTGCTGTCCCGCGGGACAATACCGATGAATCAAACTACAAGCCTCCGGACAGCCTGAATTCATTCAGGGCAAATATGCCACAAGCCTGATTATATGCAAGTTTTGCCCTCGGCCTCGGGCAATGCCAGACCGAATGCCCTGTACAAAGGCTGTAACTCCAGCGCCTGTGCCGCGGTCCCGGGCCCGGCGTCAGGCTGCCAGGGCAATTCGCCGAGCAGGGGCGCGGGCAGCCGCGCCCGAAGGTCCGCCAGAGTCAGGTCAGCCCCGGCGTAATTCGCCTCGAGGTGGCTGGCAATCCAGCCTGCCATGCTGACCCCGTCACGCTGCATGGCCTCGGCAGTCAACAAGGCATGGTTAATACAGCCCAGCCGCAGCCCCACCACCAGGATGACCGGGGTGGTGAGGCGGTGGACCAGGTGTGCCGCCTCAAGCGCGTCTCCCCACGGCACCCGCCAGCCGCCGACGCCTTCGATGATCAGGGCCTGAGACTGTTCTTGCAGCCGCTGCGCGCAGCCGGCAATAACTTCCAGGTCTATCGCGGTGCCGCTCAGGTTTGCCGCGAAATGTGGCGAGAGCGCCGGCGCAAAGACATACGGGTTCACCAGTTCATAAGCCAGTGCCGGCGTGCTTTGTTCTTGTAACAGCAGCGCGTCTTCATTGCGCAGGCGGCCCTGGATCTGCCGGGCGCCACTGGCGACCGGTTTCATGCCGGACACGCACAGTCCCTGTTCCTGCAACGCCCGCATCAGGGCCAGCGCCGCCCGGGTCTTGCCGGCGCCGGTATCGGTGCCGGCAATGTACAGGCTCAAACAGCGGCTCACGGCTTTCCCCCGCGCGGGTAGAACTGCAGCGGCCGTTCTGCGCCCGGCGGCGCGGCGGACCAGGCATGGCCATAAATGACCTCGTAGGTCGCCGGCAGCTTGCCGTCGTCGCGAAATTGCTCGTAGGCCTGGCGGCATTTCAGATAACGGTGTTTCCCGGTCAGGGTGCGGCGGCGCTCGCGACCCGAGTTGACCGCGCCGACCTCGCGCAGGTCCAGCATCAATGATTTGAGATCCGCATAGGTGAGCACCAGCCGTTCCGACATCAGCACCGGCTGTGAGAAACCGCTGTCCAACAGCAGGTTGCCCAGCGACTGAATGTCGGCAAACGGGTGTATGTGCAGGGCGCTGTCCGCTGCGCGCCAACTCTCTCTCAATTCATACAGGGTGTCCGGCCCCAGCGTTGAGAACAAAAACAACCCGCCCGGCTTGAGTGCACGGTGAACGCCGCGCAGCAGATCCCGTGGCGCCTGGCTCCACTGCATCATCAGGCTGGAGAAAACCATGTCCAGAATGGCGTCCGCGAGGGGCAGGCGTTCGGCGTCGGCCAGCACCAGCGCGTCCCGCCTGAACCAGCGCCGCCGGCGCGCAGAACGCAACATCGACTCGGCGAGGTCCAGCTGCAGCAGCCAGGATCGCGGGTAGAAGCGGCGCAGCCGATCCGCGCCACGGCCGGTGCCGGAACCGAGATCCAGGATGCGCTGCGGCTGGATCCGGAACACGGGCAGATCTTCCAGCAGGCGGTCCAGCACCCGATCCTGCAGTACTGCGTGCCGATCATAATCACGCGCCGCGCGGTTGAAATTCCTGCTGATCGCGGCCTTGTCGAGGACGGCGTTGTCAGTCATTGGCCAACAAACCTGCTGACCCGTGCCGCGACACTGCCCGGCAAGGAGATTGGCATGCCGTGGCCACAGGCATCCACAACTTCCGCCTGAACGCGATCCGACAGGCCTGCACAAAAATCCGCGGTCTCTATCGGCACCAGGCGGTCTTCACCGGCAAACAACATCAGTACCGGGCATTGCACCCGCGCCAGGCACATGCGCTGGTCCAGGTCCTGCAACATTTTCAGGCCGCGTTGCAAGTTGCCGCTTCCGGCCAGATCGGGGCGCACCCCGGCCAGCAGGGCGAGTCGTGATTGTTTCACCGAGCGCTCTCCCATGGCGCACCAGCCCGCGAACTCGCGCAATGCCAGTTGCGGGTCCTCAGCCAGGGCCGCGCGTAACCCGATCAAGGCGTCACGGTCGAGACCGCATGGCCAGTGCGGCCGTTTCAGGAAAGACGGGGAACAGCAGAGCAAGGCCAGCGCCCTGACCCTGTGTGGATAACGGCTGGCCAGGTCAATAGCGACGTTGCCGCCCAGCGACCAGCCCACAATGACGCAGTCATGCGCCGGGGCCAGCGCATTACCAATGGCGGGCAAAGTGCAATCGCCATCCATGCCGTATCCCGGGACATCGGGCATGCTGACATTAAATTCCGCGGGAAATGCCCGCGCCAGGGGGCGCAGGATCTCCGCATCGAAACCCCAGCCATGCAATAACAACAGTTCGCTCCCGCTTAAAGATGCTGGCGTTTGCATACCTTATGCAACTCCTCCAGCAGGCGGCTGATCTGTTGTTCGGTATGCAAGGCGCTGAGGGCGATCCGCAGGCGGGCCGTGCCCTCGGGCACCGTAGGCGGACGAATGGCGCCTATCAAAAACCCGGCCTGGAATAATTGCTCACTGGCCGCAAGGGCCGCGCTATCCTGGCCCAGCATAAAAGCCTGGATCGGCGTGCGTGATGGCAGCACCGGGAGTGTCAATTGCCTCGCGCCCTCCTGAAAGCAGCTGATCAAGTGCCGCAGTTTTTCGCGCCGCCAGCTCTCATCCAGGGCCTTGTGCAAACCCGTCGCCGCGGCCCGTGCCAGCGCTGGCGGCACGGCGGTGGTATAGATCAAGGTGCGGGCCCGTTGTTGCAATTGATCGATCAATGCAGACGAGCCGGCAACAAAGGCGCCGTAGGCGCCGCAGGCCTTGGCAAAGGTTGCCATGTATAAATCAATGGCCGCGCCGGGCACCTGGTTGTCCTCGGCGATGCCCCGTCCCCGCGAACCCAGCACGCCGAAACCATGCGCATCATCGACCACCAGCAAGGCGCTATGCCGGTCAGCGACCTCGGCGAGCCGGGGCAGGGGCGCACAATCACCCTCCATGCTGAATACACCATCGGTGACGATCATGCGCCGTTCCCCCGCGTGCTGGTCCAGCAACTTTTCCAGGTGAGCAGTCTCGGCGTGCGTGTAGCGATGCAGCCTGGCGCGCGACAGGATGGCGGCATCATAGATCGAGGCATGGGCCAGCCGATCGATAAACACCCGATCACCGCGCACCAACAATGCGGACTGTATCGCGAGGTTGGCCATATAGCCGTTGGCAAAACAGATCGCTGCTTCACGGCCGGTGGCAGAGATAACCGCCTGTTCAAGCGCGGCGTGCGCTTCGCCATAGCCGCAAACATACTGCGATGCGCCCGCGCCCACGCCGAATTCATCCGCAGCCCGCATCAACGCAGCCCGCATTGCCTCATCGCCGGCAAGACCGAGGTAATCGTTACTGCAGAAATTAATGGCGCGCCGGCCTTCGCACATTACCTCAACGCCCTGCCTGCCGGACAAACGGATGCGCCGCCGCTGGCGATCCGCGGGTACAGGTTTTATGAAATGACTTTGCCTAGATTCAGCTATGTGAGATCACTTCCGCTGGCAGTGGGATCAGGTGCGGCGTTCAGGCCCAGGCGCGCAAACAAACGCTGATCCTGTTCAAACTCGGGGTTATCCGTTGTCAGCAAACGATCACCATAAAATATCGAGTTGGCGCCGGCGAGAAAACACAGGGCCTGTAATTCATCGCTCATCTCGCTTCTGCCGGCAGACAACCTGACCCACGCGTCCGGCATCATGATCCTGGCCGTGGCAATCGTTCTGACAAGGTCCAGCGGATCCAGGTCGTCTGTCCCGGCCAGCGGCGTACCCGGCGCGCGCACCAGCATGTTGATGGGCACGCTCTCGGGCGGCTCCGGCAGGTTGGCCAGGGTTCTCAAGAAACCGATCCGGTGTTCACGTGACTCGCCCATGCCGATGATGCCGCCGCAGCAAACATTGATTCCGGCATCCCTGACATGGCCCAGCGTGCGCAGGCGGTCTTCGAAATCCCGGGTGCTGATGATCGACTCATAAAAGGATTCATCACAATCGATGTTGTGATTGTAATAATCCAGGCCGGCCTGTTTCAGTTCGCGCGCCTGGCCGGCCGTCAGCATACCGAGCGTGACACAGGACTCCATGCCCAGGTCTTTCACCACCCGGATCAACTCAACGATTTTTGTGACATCCCGGTCTTTCAATTCGCGCCAGGCAGCACCCATACAAAAGCGGCTGGCGCCGCCGGAGCGGGCACGCTCAGCGGCGGCTTTGACAGCCGCGGCCGTCAGCAATCCAGTAGCTTCTACCCCGGTCTGGTAACGCGCGCTTTGCGGGCAGTAGGCGCAATCCTCGGGACAACCGCCGGACTTGATATTCAGCAGTGTGCTGAGCTGGATGGTGTTGGGATTAAAGTGTGCGCGATGCGTTGTTAGTGCACGGTGCAGCAAATCGTTAAACCGCATATCATAGATTGCCGCAACCGCAGCGTTGCTCCAGCGTTCGGCCGGGGAGCGATCATCGGTCGAGGGGCAAGATGAATCCTGCATTATCGGGTTGTGCTGAGTATGGAAACGACAATCTTCAGGGAGGCCGGCATGACTGTCAACTTTAACAAACCGCAAAAGGTTAACCGCTGCCGCTATGGCTTGCTGCATTTATCCAGGCTGTGTTTTTTGTGTGACGGGCTGATCGAGCACGGCCGCGGATTGTGCGCCGGATGTGCTGAAGGACTGACGCCCATACTGCGCTCTTGCCGGCGTTGCGCTACACCTCTGGCAACAGGCGAACTGTGCGGGACGTGTTTGCAAAAACCGCCGGCGGACTGGGACTATGCCTGTGCGGCCTTTGAATATACCTACCCTGTTAATCACCTGATCCAGTCCATGAAGTTTCATAGCCATCATGGCATGGCATGGCTGCTTGGCCAGTTGTCAGCGCCGGCGATTTCTCGGAAATAAAAGAAAATATATGGACTGCCACAGTGACTCGTACCGAACGAAGCTAGCATGAATTCATCA